>NZ_JBWJVQ010000230.1:0-16113 GCF_056339875.1 Blautia sp. ZXY-1-C6 | reverse complement strand
TCAGGATATTCCTGAACCAATTCAAATACTGGTTTGTTTAAGTCTAATTTCTTTGCCATATAAACATCCACACCTTTCTATCTTTCCTTGTTACAAAATAAAATAACCTAAATTCCCTAAAATAATCTGTTGCTCCAGCAACATTTCTCAATGTCTCTGTTGTGTGTCCAGCACCTCCGACAATAATATTTTTCTTTGCCACTTCGTTCTGAATGGCTTCAGCAAGAATATCACCACCGGCTATAATGCTTCCTCCAAATAAAACCATTACACCAGCCTGATTGATTCCAATTTTTTTCTAATACATTTTGTGTAAATTCTTCTATATCACGCTTGCCACAAAATTCTCCCAAAATATTAATTGCTTTTGCTTTTTACATAACTCACCTCATAAAATTCCGATTGAGATTTCACCTGTTTTAAGAGATTTAATAACTGTTATATTTTATTTCAAAATATATGTTTATGAAAAACACTCTGACTACTAATAAGTTGGAGTATTTTTATAATTCATATTATATTTATAGATTTACTCTCAGTGCTACACATTCCGGGGGTTGAGGCCGTCCCCAAAGTGCGTTTTGATATCCAAACGCTATGCTTGCCAGGTACTTCCGAACACTTTTTAAGGAAACCATACCATCCGTCCAACCATTTTATATTAATTCTCATCCATATTATCTTTCTTCTCCATCAGCTGTTTCAGCTTTTTATTTATTTTACTTCTATTCTCCTCCTGTAATTTTCCGCAGAATAGATAGCAAAATTTCAGTGCAAACCACCAGATATACAAAGCTTTGAAGCTCTGGAATGCCTGATCATCCAGCATTCCATGTGCCACATTGTTGCGCATGTTAAATCCAAATTTTGAACAGAAAATCGTATTTAAAGCAAATATAAGGTCTTCATCCAGGCTTTCTTTTACTCCTTCCAATTCTAAGACAGCGTGCATTGGTTTTACTTCTTCAATCCCTTCTTCATTCATGTTGTAAACAGGTTCTCCACATTCCACTGCCAGATATCTTACTGCATTTTCTATCTGTGGAATCAGGATACTTAGCGCCGTCAAAAAATCTCCTGAAAAGCCAAACATAAGACCCTTGGTATACGATTCTTTTCTCCCCTCCGGAATCGCACAACTTACATCTACAATCTTTTTTACATCACTCTCTTCGATCACAAATCTGGAACGAATATATTCAAACGTATTTCTCACCAGGATCTGTGCAAAATAATCCATCTCCATGGCTGCTGTCCGCTCCATATTATCCTTAAGAGCTCCTTCATCAATTGTTCCATCGTGCTTTTTCACAGGCCTGCTTTTAGCAATTAATTTTCCTCCTTTTCCAAGGATTGCCGCTGGAAATATCGTGTGCAGGATCCCAGTCCTATTTAATACTTGATCCTTTACCCTTTCTCTTTCCGGAATCGGAAGAAATGAAGCAAAATAACACAGTGCTTCTTCCTTATCAAGATCCTCCAGTTGACGGAACAGTTCTTTTACAATGCCACTGGCATCCTGTTTATCACTCCATACCATCATCTCCGAAAGAGAAGCTTCTTCTATCTGTGCTATTTCCTGCAACAGTGCCTTTCTTTCTTCTTCCGTACCCTGTATGGTCTTTAACAACTGAATAACCTCTTTCAAATAGTGAATCTTTCTCATTAAATTTCCTTTGGAAGAGCCCCCGGCATATTCAGCCTCCATCCGGACAGCCTGAATCTTACGTCTTCGTATCGCAATCAGTTTAGGTTCAGTAATACACTTTTTCTTCTGCCAGTTATTTTTTCTGCAATAGAGTTCTTCCAACAGATCACAAAACTTACCAATGAGCGGTGGATCACAGCTATTATCATCGTAAGTTTTCAAGATATTTTCCACATAAGGGATCAGATATCCTGTATCCACTTTTTCCTCCATGGCAGTTTTTATCAAATATCCAATTTTTGCGTGGCTGCTGTTATCATACTCTTCTAATACTTTTATCAGCAGATTCTTTCGCACCTCTTCATTGATTTCCTTGCTTCGGATTTTTTTAGAGATAAACAAGATCCGGTTTATAGCCATGATATGATCTGCAAATGCACCGGTGTTCTTCAAGTGTTCGCAATAAGCCGTTTCTGCTATTTTTGCATTTGAAAAATCATTTTCCACAACCCATAAAAAATCCGATATCTTTGCCTTGTTGATCGGTGCGATGGGATAGCTTCGGATTTCCTCCAGCAATGCCTGATACTCTTCTCTATTTATATCTTTCCGATTCCAAATGCTGCGGGCATAGGAAAACGGTACGTCTTTAGGCGTATCAATCCATCGTTCCACAATAATATCCACCAGAAGATTCCTGAATTCCCCATCCATCGGTCTGCGGAAATCTGCCAGTGCCTTCTCTACCGTATGATAATCAGATTCTTTTAAAATCTCTGCGATCTGCTCTGCCATTTTTTCTGCCATACATATTCCTCCAACCTTTTTCTATAGGAAAAGTATAACGTATTTTTCTTTTTCCTGTAAAGCAGAAAGACCTGAAAATCCAGGTCTTTCTGTCATCATTAATTAAAAATTGAAATTCACACTCTATTTTATATCCTTGGAGCCCATAGAAGCCGCCCATCCAGCCTGAATCCTTTGTATTACGCTTCCATCCCGTGCATCGATCGTAAGAAGTGGAACACCTGCATCATCCATTATCACATCTCCCATGACCAGTCCATCCTCCCCATTTCCGTACTCATACTCTGGCTCTTTGGATGTCCAGGTTCCATAAAAATCCCACACCGGGATCAGGACTGCTTCGGTATCGCTGCCTTCACTGTCTGGCATGCACATATAACCCAGCTGTACCTTTGTTATGGTTATCTCCGCACTCTGTGCATCAATGGACGGATAACGGTAGTGGCTTCCTCCATCGACAGAGATCAGCCGATTCCTGTCTTCTGTCATGACCTGCAAAGTGATCGTTTTTTCAAAGATATCCTTGACCTCATCAAAAGGAAGTAAGAACAGCCTCTCATCGGAAGCATTCGATGCTTCTATGGGATTTCTGTGCAGAAAACTCTGAAGTGTCCCACTGCAAAAGTCCATCGTCAATACTTCATTTTCCCATCCTTCAGACTGTCCTTCATGAAGTGTTCCATCTTCGTTTTCCCATTCAAGAGCCTGCTCATTAACAGGCAAAGAGGTTTCCCTCACATAATTAACCGGAACCCCGTCTATCATCCGTTCAAAAATGAAGTCATCTTTTTCCAGGGTAGTGCTTCCTTCAGTAAGTGCTTTTGAGGAACTTTCAAATATCTCCCAGTCTCCGGAAACAAGGCCTGAAACCTTCTCCTTTGCTTCCTTTTCAGAGATTTGGCCACTTCCTGCCTTTATATAATTTTGAAAGCGTTCTTCTCTTTCTTTTTTCTCACTTGATGCCAGGGTCATGTCCCCACAATCATCAAAGCTAAACTTCGCTATCTGAAATCCAAGTTCCTCCACATCCGATACCTGCTCACTCTGTGTATAAGAATACCGATAGGTCAGTCCATCTACTGTATATGTCCCCGCCTGTTCGTTCTCATTCTTCTCTTCCTGCATGGGCTGTCCTTTTCCGAATGTGTCTTTTATTTTATTCTGTTCTTCTTCAGGAATCGCCACTCTTTTTACTTTTTTTAAACAGATTGCATCTACATCCGGCACTTTTACCGGTGCATCCGCTGTCAGGGTAAAATTCATCGGAGTTTCTTTATCCTCCCGGTCCGCTGATCTTAGATCTGCCTGGATCGTTGTCTGGTATGTTTCCGGTGACTGTACCTGTTCGGCAACGGTTTTCTGAACTGTCTCCTTTTTCTCTTCTTTTTTCTGTTCTGTCTGATCCTTTTCTTCCACAACAGCAGACTGAACAACATGGTCACATCCAGATAATGTCAAAAGATTTATACACAGAACGGCTCCCATAAACATTTTTATTTTCTTCATCCTTTTTCCATCCTTTCCTTTCGGTATTAAAAAAGGTACCCTCTTCTTATGAGAAAAGAGTACCATATTGCTTCGCCGATGTATTCATCAAGATGTAAACAAATTGTAAATCAGAAGATGGCTCTTACCGTGGTCCCCTCTCTCTGTCTGCTTTCGATTTTCAGGCATCCGCCATGGATTTCGGCCACCTTCACACAGAGTGCCAGCCCAAGTCCGGATCCGCCTTCTTTTCGGCTTCGTGATTTGTCCACCATATAGAATGCATCTGTGATCTTTCCCAGTTCTTCCTCCGGGATCCCCATTCCGGTATCCGACACCTCAAAAATCTTTTTTCCGGCTTTCTCATAGGCCTTTACCCAAATGCTTCCACCGGCATCCGTAGCCTTTAGGGCATTGTCGATCAGGTTTATCAGAAGGCTTTCCATCAAGGCCGGATCCATTTTCATGGAAAAGGCTTCACATTCCATCTTGAGGTGCACCGCTTTCTTTTCTGCCTGTTCTTTTTCCATGTCTATGACATGGTTTAAAAGGTCACCTGCCGTGGTCATTTCCATCTGTATGGCATGGTTCTGATAAAGCCCCAGCATCTGCAGCATCTTCCCAGAAAGAGCCTCCAGGCGTTTTCCCTCCCGGTTGATATGTTCCAGTGCCCGGTCCTTCTGTTCATCTTTCAGCTTTACATGGCGCAGGGTATCCGAATACCCGATAATGGACGTTAACGGGGTACGCATTTCATGGGAAAGTGCCCCCATGAGCAGCTCCTGTTTCTCTGCCACTTCCTGTAGCTTCTCCATCTGTTCCACAGTTCTTCGCATCATCATGTAAATAAAAAGGCCGGCGATCAGGAACACAGACAGATAAATTCCCAAAAGCCAGACAGCGGTCTGTCTCAGCTCTGCAAAAAGCTCTGTGACTTCCCGAACAGAGAGGACTTCGTATCCTTCCGGTCTGGATAATGATTCCAGCTGGAGAAGGAGGTATTTCTGTCCCAGTTTCTGTATCTTGTAGGCATAAGGATTTCCTTCATCCTTTAAGCCTAAGTTTTCGAACCCCACAACTTTATAATCTGTCAGGTTTTCAATGACGGCATTGCTTTTTCGGTCGATGAGAGCCATGCCTTCCCCACAGCATCGCTGGAACTGAAAGCCCATATAAGCCCGCTTTCCAGTCTCGGACATCTGCTCATATTTGCTGTTATCCCAAAATTGTTCCAGGAGTACCTTGCCATTTTCCAGCTGTCTTCCGTAGGTCTCTGCAGCATTATTGAGGCTTCGTTTTCCTGTGATATAAAGACTTAGCGTTCCCACTGGGATCAGGGCACATAATAGCGTTACCAGCATAAGAAGTACCGTTCGTTTCCACAGCTTCATCCTTATTCCTCCAGACGGTATCCAAGTTTCGGGATCGTCCTGATCTCATCATAAAGTTCCAGCTTTTTTCTGAGCTGTCCGATATGGACATCCACCGTCCTGCTTTCCCCCAGGTAGTCTTCTCCCCAGACCCGTTTTAACAGTTCTTCCCTTCCAAGCGCAATGTTCTTATTTTGCAGGAGCAGCACAAAGAGGTCATATTCCATTGGCTTTAGGCTTACCGGAAGCCCGTCTTTGTAGACCCGATGGCTTTGCATGTCTACCAGGATGTTCCGGACCGTTAAGACTTTCTTGGCCCGTCCCGTCCTCTCCAGCACCTTCTCAATGCGTACCAGAAGTTCCAGCATCTCAAAAGGTTTTACCATATAATCTTCTGCACCCAGCTTTAATCCCTTCACCTTGGAAGCCACATCATCCTTTGCAGTCAGGTAGAGCACCGGAAGCTCCTTCTTTTTAAAATCCTCCATCAGTGCAAATCCGTCTTTTCCCGGCAGCATGATATCCACCACTGCCAGGTCTGCGTCCTCCTGCCATAAGAGCAGCCTCTGGGCTTCTTCCCCATCATACGCTGCCACAGTCTCATACCCTGCTGCCTCCAGGTTCATGCACAGCAATTCTGAAATTGCGCGGTCATCTTCTATCACCAAAATTTTATTTTTCATTCCTGATGCCACCTCTAACGCTTTTTCTATAGTATAGCTTTTTCTATAGTATAGCTTTTTTTATATCCCAAGCCTACATTGCATTTATTCTTGCCTTCTCATCATTTATACGCATCAAGACACGATAATGTGACCAGCTCAATTCAGGACACAGTGTGTCTTAAATTATAAATTCCGAACCCAATGAAAACTCCTATGAATGAACCGATAACGATGTTTAAAAAATAATTCAACTTTCTCAGCATGGCAGTGCACCCCTTTCTAAATTCCAATTTATTTCTTCTCATTGTTTTTGATAGCTTTTAGAATACAAATCCCCATTGCCAAAACAGGAAGCAGCTCCCTAAGAGTCCAAAATCCTTGAGGATCACCAAAATCAATATTTACATCTATAAACAATCCGATAAACCATGATGCTACCATGATTTGAGAAAATGTCCAATAATAAGGGAACAGCATTTTAGATGTGTTCATAAATGAGGGAACTCAAAATATATCGTGTCCACGGTTATGGGTACATTATAATATGCATAAAACACAGACTTACTAATTCCATTATTTAGAACTTGAAATGTCTGGATTATTCCCTCACATTCATGCAACAACAAATCTAATCTTTCAGACTGAACCATATATTTTTTCATGCTAATATGATAATACACATTAGCATGAAAGTAATCACAAATAACACCCATGAACAAATCTAATTTTAAAAATATCCTTTTGCAAATGCTTGTTTTTATTTCTTTCATTATGGAATACTATCGAAAGTAGACATCTTTTTTTGTGCAAAACCACGAACTTGTCCATTTATAAGAAAAAGGATAAATTATTAGGGATATTTTTGATTTCTGCACGTCTAATAGATGTAAAGAAAATGCTGGCTGGCAAAAAGAGGTGGTGTTTAAATGACAAAGGAACAACTTGGATCTCTGATCCTGGATTCAGAAAGACAATTATACTCAACTGCAAAAACGATTTTATTTAGTGACCATAACTGTGCAGATGCTATTCAGGAAACAATTGTGAAGGCTTTTTCCAACATCGGTACATTAAAAAACGATAACTATGCCCGAACCTGGTTAATCCGTATCTTAATCAACGAATGTTACAGCCTTGTGCGTAAATCCAGTAAAATTATCCCATTGGAAAATCTGGCTGACAGACAGGAACCGGAATCAGAAAAAACAAAAAATTACAGTGAATTGTATACAGCCGTAAATTCCTTAAAAGAGGAACTGCGTTTACCCGTTATTCTATACTACATAGAAGATTTCAGTGTAAAAGAAATCGCCCAGATCCTTGAAATATCGGAAGGTGCTGTTCAAAAGAGACTTGCAAGGGCAAGAGGAAAATTAAGGCAGGAATTACAGGAGGTGTCAATATGAGATTAGAAGATATGAAAAACGATATTCCCGAAACACCGGATTTTATCCATAATATGATTCAAAACGAGGTGACAAAGCAGCTGGCGGATAATAAAGTGGCGAATCTGCGAAGAAGAAAACGATGGACAGCTCCGAAAGTTGCCGCAGTGGCAGCTGCGTGTGCGCTGGCAGTTTCCACAGCAGTATATGCAGGAGCAAATCTGTATCACTGGTTTTTGGAAAAACAGGGTTCTTATGGTGTTTCAGTCAAAATTGATGCTGGTGATGCAGCAAAGAAGACCGTGCTTCCAGATGAGGTCCCAGAGGTGGATCTGTCTGCTAAATATGTTCCGGAGGGCATGAGCTGGATTGACGAGTACCATCTCCAATATCCTGAGCATGACATGACTGGCGGGTTCAGTTTTTCATCTGTCCTGTTGGATAAAAATGATCTGGGACAGGTAGTACAGGATCAGAATGTTATTGATAGTGAAGAGCGTACATTTGGAAAATACCAGGGGATATATCTCAAATATAATAGCATTACCGAAAACGGGGCTATTAACCAGAGAATTTACCTTGTCTGCCCGGATTTATATCGTGTGCTTATGATCTACATCGGAGATGATGTGTCAAAGGATGAAGCCATAAAAGTTGCAGAGAATCTGGTGATTGAGGGAAACACGACTATGGTAAAGACCGCCGGATTACCTACATGGAGCGGAGAGATGATATCTGAAAAGACAGAAGATGATAATGATGAAATAAGTACTTCTGTAAATGAGAAAAAACTACCCATTTACCAAATTGGTGACACTTTTGATCTGGATGTGATCGGTGAAAACACAAATGGTGAATATCTGGAAAAAACGATTTCTGCAAAGGTAGATTCTGTTCAAATTTCTGATGATCTTCAGCTTCTCGATCCGGACAAAATACCGCAAAAATGGACGGAAGCCGTTGATGCTGATGGAAAGCTATCTACAAACACATTGAATTATGTGAAGTCTGGCGATGGAATCGATTCCCTGGATGAAATTGTAAAGTCAGAGGAAGTGAATCAGAAGCTGGTCTATGTTACAGTTACCTATACCAATCATTCAAATGAGGAAATCGACCATATGCTTTATCTTGGTGCTTTACTGACTCTGACTAAGGAAAATGGAAAAATACAGCTTTACATTCCAACAGAACAGGCCGGCGATGGCTATGACTACATTAGCTGGACCGGCGTGGCAAAGACAGGGGAAATGGTATATTATAGTGTCTCTGAAAATTATGGCAACGGTGGAAACTATATTTCCTCTATAAAACCAGGCGAAAGTGTGCAGCTGAACATGGCCTGGATCGTAAATGAAAGCGACCTTAAAAATCTGTATCTGAATGTGACTGGGGACGGAGCTTCGTATGAGTTCTCTGAATATATACTGAAAAAGGGACTGGTAGATATTCGCAAATAATATGCTATCGTTTATGATCCCATTTTTTATATGTCATATATGAAAAAGCGTTTTTCGATTCCTTTTGGTTTCGAAAAACGCTTTCTTTTATTCTGTATAGATGTTCCCATTCTCATCCGTCCAGGTGCCATCACCATTGTCTGTGTATCCGACCCCATCTGCGTCACAATAGTAATAATCTCCGTTTGTTGTTTCTTTTACAGTAACGGTACCGTTACTGCCCTGGAGTTCATGCTGTTCCAGTTGGTTTCCGGAATAATAATCTTCGTCATTCCAGGTACGATATGAATTTCCATTGGCATCTGCCCAGTTTCCATCTCCCTGATAACTGTATCGGCTCCCATAATCATCAGAATAGGTCCCATCTCCGTTATCGTAAAGAACTCTGGATTCTTCATCTCCTCCACCCGGTGCTACAATTGATGCTACACCGGAAGTAGTAGTGAATCCACTGGTATATGGTACGCCTGCTGGCAGATTTTCATAAGATGAAACAGACCCGTTGTTGTCAGAGGTAATTCCATCATCGGTCGTTTCACTTACCTGTCCGCTGTTTTCCATGGCAGGTTCATCATTTGTTTCCGCATCCGCTTTTTCCTCTTCGTCTACAGAATCCTCTGTATCTGTATTCTCTGTCACTCCTCCTTCGTCCTGTGTTTCAGCAGCTTTCTGCATAGTTACCATTTCAGAAAACGGTGCATAATCCGGTACATTATTTTTCTCTGGATCTGCATTTTTTTCAATACCAGACTTCTCCGTCTCTACTGAAACTGTATCTGTCCCGGCAGAGACATTAAATACCAGATTACCGCCTGCAAGCAGCAGCGTCACAAGAATTCCCGGAAGAATTCCTTTGCGGAGTTTCCGAATGTTCACCATATACAGAATCCGATCTTTAAACACCATTTCGCTGTCATTAAGACTTGCTGTCACATATGGAATCTGATTTTCCATGGCCACTGTCCTGAGAAGCAGCTGTCGATATAATTTATGTTCCTTTTTATTAACTCTGCGAACAACCGCTGTATCACACAGATTTTCAATATCCTTATCCGCTTCTTTCAGCATGATAAGAAGAAAGGGATTGAACCAGTATATCGATGCACAGATTCGAAGGAGCATCTTATACCAGAGATCCCGATGACAATAATGTGTAAGTTCATGGTAAAAGATAAGTTTTCTTTCTTCTGCTGAATACCCGGTTGCTGGTAGATACAATTTTGTATGAAAAAGTCCCGCAAGAAGCGGTGTGGTAAGACCTGCGTTTTGCCTGAGCTCCGGTATTCTGCGTACGTGCTTCTTTTGACATGCTGCACGGTACATCTGAATACTCACTGTATCACTTACCTGCAGACTCATCCGTTCCAGATTCCTTATAGAAAAATAATATGCCAGCAATTCTCCTGTCAGTTTAAGTACCGCTACGCTCAGCCAGACAACAGCAAAAATCACAGCCACAATTCCCAGCCATTTATCTGATTCATACCTGACAGTTCTCTTTTGTTCCGGGATTTCTGTCAGATTTTTCATGTCATTGCTCGCAGATGATACGGTTTCTGTTACCTTCTGACTTCCCTCTGGTCTGACTGCGTAATCCGTTATCTTCGGGTTTTGCGTATTCTGTTGACTGCTTTTAAGTACTTTGAAATCCACCAGTGCCAGATTCGCCGGAAGGCGCACCGGAACACAAAGGCTTATCGTAATTAACAGCCAGATAAAGTACTTCCATCTCGCTGATACACGCCCTTTAAACAGAGTCGCAAGCACTTTTACCAGTAAAATTACTACTGCTGCAATAATGTTCAGTTTCAGAATGTGCAGAACAAGAACCTCCATAATTCGCTATTCCTCCCTGTCCTCCAGGTTCTTAAGAAATTCACTGAGATCCTGGACTTCTTCCGAGCTGATTTTCTTTCCATGATAAAGTGAAGTTACAAACTTTTTTAGTGAATTCCCATAAAGTTTCTCAAGAACACTCTGGCTTTCATGTGCCTGATAATCTGACTGCGAAACCAGAGGTGTATACAGATTCATTTTTCCCTGTTTCGTCACTTCCACGAAATTTTTGTTCTCCAATCTGGTCAACAATGACAAAATTGTTGTTGATGCAAGCTTTTTCTTCATATTGATCACTTTCTCAATCTCCGGTCTGGTCATCGGCGGAGTATTATTCCAAAGAACGAGCATAATATCCAGCTCTGATTCCGGAAGCCTCTGGTAAGTTTTTTTCACTCTTTCATACCTCCTGTTACATATTTTCTACAAATGTAGGAATAATTCTATTTTACCACGGTTCACGGAAATGGCAAGGGCTTTTGCACAATTTGCAAATACCCTTGCCATTCCTGCAGCTACTGACCACTATCAATCTATTTCTGTATAACTGTTGCCATTTTCATCACTCCATGTCCCGTCTCCGTTGTCCGTAAATCCTGTACCATTTTCGTCCTGGAAATAATAATCACCATTTGTAGTTTCCGTAACCGTCACAGTATTACCGTTTGCATCCTGAAGATCATGCTGCTCCAATGTATGTCCCAGATGATGAGTGTCATCATTCAGAGCTGAGTAGGTATTTCCATTTTCGTCGGTATAAGTTTCATCCCCATTATCGGTATAGTTCATTCCATCATCTCCACGATATTCACAAGAATAATCTTTGTGAAGAATGTAATTAATTTCAATGGTATTTCCATCACTGTCAACTAATGTCATTGGTGAGGTAGTAAGGATATCTGAATCTCCTCCTGACTTCTGACTGGCAGTATCTGTAGTTGCCTTATCAGAATCATCAGAAGAATCATCTGTCTGGTTTTCGTTCTCCTGTCTGGTAAGCGAAGGATTTCCAGGATAAGAAATATATTCTACAAATTTTCTGACGTCACTGATGTCATCTGCATCTTTTGCATATCCCACTGCCATGTACAGGCTGTTTCCCTCTGAATAAATTGTCTGATAGCAGGCATCGTATGTGTCATTGCATTTGGCAATCCCTGTTTTGACATCCTCCAGCGAATATTTATAGATATTTACATAATCATTTCCGTTCGTATAGCTTGCATAGGTACCTTCAGTATCTGCTTTTTCCCATTCAGATCCAGTCGGCGGCTGTGTATAGAAATCGTTATTTCCTGCTGCCATAACCGTTGCAGCTGAAAAAATCCCAAGTGTTGCTACCGTCATAAGTGTCATAAATTTTGTCTTCATCGTGGATTCTCCTAGAATTTTATTTTCTACATCTGTAGAAGTTAATTGTATTCTACAACTGTAGAATACAATTGTCA
Organism: Blautia sp. ZXY-1-C6; assembly: GCF_056339875.1. NCBI lineage: Bacteria > Bacillati > Bacillota > Clostridia > Lachnospirales > Lachnospiraceae > Blautia > Blautia sp. ZXY-1-C6. Next base: position 4,009 of record NZ_JBWJVQ010000230.1, on the reverse strand, counting down.
ATTCTTTTTTTATATTTTTTTATCATCTCAGTTTAATTTCTATTTTTCCTTCCACTGGGCTATATAAATCCAGAGGATCTTCATCACTTTCATAAACACGTCCTTCGCCTTCTCCAAATGATTTTCGGCATACTGGACATGATAGCCAGAACTAACATTTTTTTTATTTTTCTGCAATCGTATTTCCATCAAAAGTTCCGTTTTACAACATTCCTGCAGTAAAAAAAGGCCTTCCCGGATAGACCATTATTGTTCCTGTCCATCCAGAAAGACCTGAAAATTAAAATGTTATATTTCTTAGAAATTTTCCATTAAATTTCTGCAAGCATTTAAATAAAATCATGGGTTTCGTTTTTCGCAAACTTCCCATCTAGGAAAGCAAAAGTTTTGTCTTTCATCCATGTTCCCATAAATGCTCCGAAAAGCAGGATAACTACAACCACCCGCATAGCAGGTGGTTTATTTGTTTCCCAAAGTTCCGTTTTTCGGATCAGCAAAAAATTTTACAATGGAAGAATACGGTAAAAGTCAACGGATTTTTTTACCAGTTTTACCCAATTTCCAGCTGTTCAAAAAAGACAGCCACATTGCAATAACTGCAATAACGATTCAGTGAATTATTTCCATCCATGATAAATTCCCAGGTATCTTTATAAGTACCACATACATAAAAACCATCGTCATGTAAATATTCCAGGAATTTTTCCAGCTGATCTGTATATTGGTCTGCGATGTCAAATGCCAGATCTTCCTTTTCATCATCAGTCAGATTTTCTGCCCGGTCATGCAGCACATGTTCCATATTTCTGGAAAAATAGTAGATCTCGTAGGGAAATCCTGCCACAGTTTTCCGGTTATACAAAGAATATACAATCTTTCTCTTGCTTAGATTTCTACGGATCAGCCGATCCTTATTTTTTGCCTCTATATGCGCATCAAAATATTTCGTTCATGATCGTTTACCAGTTTCGTAAATATAACAGCCAGTGCATCTTCATCCGTCGGCCCTTCTACAAGAAACTGAATAACTTTTTTAGTCATTAGCACGTATCCTTCCTGCCCGCCTCATAGCAAGCTCCATCTCATATATATTTGTTTCATTGTAGAGCTTTTCTTTTTGCCCGCCAAGCTTAATCGTCCGTAAATAAGATAACCGGGTATTTTGCGTATTTTTGATATAAGTAGATTTTATATAGCAATTCTCAGGATTCACAGTCGTATAAAGCAGAGAATCGTTTTCAAGAATCTCCAATGGGCGTAAGTTATGTGATGTAAAGATCAATTGTCCCTTAGCTTTATCCTGCATAACTTCCAGACATTCTCCCAATAAATACTCATAAATACTAGAATCCAGCTCGTCTACCACAAGGCAATAAGACTCCCTGTTATAGCAGGCAACTAAATTACTGCAAATAGAGATCAGCTTCTTTATTCCTGCGGATTCATACAAAAGAGGAATCCGGTTCTCTCCACGCATGGCAATGATTTCAAACTGCACTCCGTCTTTTCCATCCTTCAATAGCTTATCAAACGCATTATAAATTTCTATGTTGATCTCAGGTATTAATGATTTCATTACAATATTGATCTGCTTGATCGTATTTGCTACATAAGGAAAAACTTCTTTTGGCACCACATTTATATCTGTGAAGCGTAAGAAGATGCCTTCACCTTTTTTTGGTATCGTGTCCGACCAGTCAATATTAACCGGCATACTTTCCAAATTTAAGGATAAGTAGCCGTATTGTGCGTTTTCAACAACAGCAAGAGCATAAATTCCATATTTCTGAAAACACTGACTCAGTAAAGCAAGCAATGCAGCTTCACCCTCGGCTTTTTCAAAGACTTCCTGCGCTTTTCTTGAAAATAAAAAGGAACTTACCTCTGGAACGCCCTTTTCCTCATTATAGTTCTGTGTTGCCTGCTCTGCGACTCCAAGTGCAATGACATTCTGGATATCCTTAGAAAAACGCTCATACATATTCTACCAGATAGCATTTTTCTTCGATTTTCAGCTCAAAGCGATACTTTACAGTGGAGGTATCACTTGCTTCATTTATATAATAATAAAAATTTGACGGGATCTGACGTCCGGAAAGAAGATATTTCAGCAATACCATATAGTCCACAACTACTGTTTTTCCAGATCCATTGGCTCCGTAGATTCATAAAATGCTTCCCTTTTTGTTTTGGGGCATTTCAATTTCGCCGTGTATCACATTTTTTATGTTGTTGATTTCTATTCCCAAAAGCCGAACAACGTATTTCATCTCCATCACATCTCCTTTCAGCTCCATCCACCTGTACTCAGTATATCTTGCTATATTGCAAAAAACAATTCTTATTCTTATTTTGTTAATATTTTTAACATTATTTGAATTATTTTCATATAAACAAACAGGGTTTATGATAGATATGTTTATTTTTGAGTAGATAATGGATAATTGAGAATTATCGGACACATGGCTGTCTTATCATGCAGATGAAGCAAAATCGCGCCGTGCAATGCGGCAGCTGGCCCAGTACATGAATTCACAGGGCAGTGAATAAAGGATGTTCCGCTGACACCTGTAATAACAGGTTGGCTGCGATTAGATCTTATTTATGGTACGTAGCTGATGGCGAAATATCGATGCAGTCAATCGCTCTTGGGGCTTCAAAGGTCCCATTTATTAAGGGAACACAAAAGGTGAAGGAAACAATAAAGCCAGATGATCTTGCAGCCTTGCTGGCTGCCCCTTCCGACAGATCAAAAATAGGAATACGGGACAAGACTATACTGATTCTTCTGTACGATTCGGCTATAAGAGTATCTGAACTGCGAGAGTTAACTCTTGAATCTTTGAAGCTAAATGAAACGATACCTTATATCCGAGTTCATGGAAAAGGTGATAAGGAAAGAATTGTATCAATAACAGACAAAACTGTCGAGCACTTAAAAAGATACATAAAGATCTATCATTCGGAAACAAACGGTGATTATCCCCTGTTTTATACAGTGATCAAAGGAAATCTGTCTGCTATGTCAACCGGAAATGTAGAAAGAATACTGAACAAGTATGCAGAAAAAATAAGACCTGATCATCCTGGACTTCCGCAAAAGCTGTATCCACATATGCTCCGAAGAACCAGGGCTTGTGGACTGTATCAAAATGGAGTTGAACTTGAACTTGTATCCCGAATACTGGGACATACTTTCACTCAAACGACCCGTATATACGCATCTCCATCAATTGAAATGCTGAAAAAGGCCATGGAAAACAATAGTGTTGATGTATCTGAAACAGCTGAATGGCTAGATGATGAGGAAGAATTAGCTAGGATCTGTGGAATAAGATAATAATTATCCTCAGCTTTGAGAGTATTTTCACAATAATTATAGGGAATAAATGAAAAGCTGAGGATAAAAATATGCTGAGGATAATCCCATCGCCAGATACACCTTTTTAAATCCGGAAGCATCTGCATCATTCAGCATGGGTAAAAGCCTTTATGAGATGGCAGAGCATTTCCGGTGAAGTACCGGAAAATATCTCAGCTGACAGTCCCCTGGTATTTTTAATACGGATCATTGGCAGAGTTCCTGCCGAAATGCATGTACCGGATTCTTTTGGAGTATCTGTTTTCTTTGGATCTGGTGCAGGTGCGGGCAGTTCCACAAAATCAGCGGTTTCTGTGTCCTGCATCTGATCCAGGCATATCTGCCTGACACGCCGGAGACGGTAATAATAGTTGGCTTTTGTAAGATTATTTTGGGTACACCAGGTTTCAACATCCATCCCTTTGGGACGGTTCTGACAATTCCGGATCTGTTCTGCCCATTGTCTGATCCTGACCTGCTGAGCTACAAGGCTGGTTTGCGTAGCCATAATATTCCTCCTCTGAATCATAGTCAGTTAAAAAAGTTAAGTACTAAACTTTTTTGACTATATTATTTTGTTGAGTATGATTATGGCATAACTTGAAGTGAATAAAAAGATACTCAGGTTCTACCGTTTACCTAATATCC
>NZ_JBWJVQ010000229.1:0-7500 GCF_056339875.1 Blautia sp. ZXY-1-C6 | reverse complement strand
CTATATGATAATACACACCAGCCCGCCCTTACTGTCATTGACAATTTTCTGCATGGTATCCTGAAGCTTTACCTGGCTTTCTTCGCTGATAGCTGCAATCTTGCTTCGGATGCCATCCTGTACCAACTGCTCAATGGATTTACCGAAAATATTAGTCTCCCAGATACTCTCCCCCCTCTGGCTGCCTTCATCAATATACTGGATCAGATCCTTTGCCTGCTGTTCCGTTCCTACTATGGGAGCAATTTCAGTTTCTATATTTGCCTTTATCATATGGATAGACGGACTCTTTGACTTGATCTTTACTCCATATTTATTCCCCTGTCGGATCACTTCAGGCTGTGCGATCTCAATCTCATCCAGATTCGGGACAACCACACCATAACCGGTTCCACGCACTGCTTCCAGTGCAGCCTGCACTTTTACATATTCCTCTTTCATATGTACCAGTTCCTGCATTGTATGGATCAGTTCATATTCACTCTCCATTTCGATTCCACTCATCTGACTGAGCATCCTGTAATAATATTCTTCCTTTATGCGTATTCTTACCTTTACTGTTCCATCGGATAAGCCTACATCTTCCAGAAGGGAATCCTGTACATAAGGTCCGGATAATTTTACAGATTCCTTTGTGATATCACGTATATGCTGCATACTTTTCATTTTATCCCTGATCTGTGAAAGGATCTGCTGTTTTAATTCATGCTCCAGGGGAAGCATTTCTACCCAGCGCGGAATAAAAAACTGAATCTGACTGACAGGAAATTCATATAAAACCTTCTCCAGAATCCTGGCAATATCTTCTTTTCTCAATTGGTCACAGTTTACTGTCAGAGCAGTTACCTTATATTTCTGTTGGATTTCTTCCGCTGTTTTCAGAGCCGCATCTTTATATGGCATCTGCGAATTTACCAGCACGATAAATGGTTTCTGCTGTTTTTTCAGTTCCTGAATAGCCTTCTCTTCTGCCTCCGAAAAATTGTCTCTGGGAAGTTCACCGAAACTTCCGTCAGTTGTGACCACAATACCTATTGTGGAATGCTCCTGAATTACTTTCTGTGTTCCGATGCGTGCGGCCTCGCGAAATGGGATTGCCTGCTCAAACCAGGGAGTTTTTACCATTCGTTCTTTCCCGTCCTCCGTCTGCCCGGATGCACCCTTTACCAGAAAACCCACACTGTCGATCAGGCGGATCTTTACCTGCTGATCTTCTCCGAGAGTGATGGGAACTGCTTCTTTGGGAATAAATTTTGTTTCTGCTGTGGTGATGATTTTGCCTGATCCGCTTAAAGGAAGCTGATCTCTGATCTCTGCCTGCTTTGTATCTGACATCTGTGGCAATGCAACAAGTTCCATGAATCTGCGGATAAATGTAGATTTTCCTGTGCGGACAGGTCCTACGACCCCTATGTATATATCTCCCCCTGTACGGGCCTGGATATCACGATACACCTGAAAATTTTCCATAAAAATAGCCCCCTTGCATATTTACACATAACCTTCATGTATTGTTATAAAATATGCAAGGAAGCTTTAAAATATTCTATTTATCATTTGGACATATTGTTACTGTTCACACACCACTATCCCGCGAGGTGTTTTGGCATGAATATGCCAAAATCCCGAGACATACAAGCCAAAATTCTATTGCCGCAGGCAATCTGGAATGAATTTTGGCTACGTTACTGTGAACGGAGTGAACAGTAATGACATATTGTTACTGTCAGGCATCACAGATGTTCCTTAATAGGAATCATTGTGAAGCAGATGATGCTCTTTGCCTTTCAGAAGTCCGTTGTAAAGTTCCAGAACTAACGGGTTTTCATCGGATTTCTTAATGATAGTTGTATTATCTGCATTATACAGGCCCTTAGCTCTCAGAGCTTTGGTTCTGTCGCCGGATCTTGTCGGCTGTCCGCCACCCATGATACATCCGCGGCGACATGCCATGATCTCGATCAGATGATATTCTTTCTCACCATTCTTAACCTGTTCCATAACGGTTCTTGCATTTGCAAGGCCGCTGGCAACACAGATATTAAGGTTCATTCCTTCATAAGGAACTGTAAATTCCTTGATTCCCTCATCTCCACGAACACCGCATTCTGCGATCTCATGCATGGTTTCTTTGCTGTGATCCGGAGTCAGGCGGCGGAGAACTGCTTCTGTAACACCTCCTGTAACACCGAAGATAACACCACCACCGGAGCCGAAGCCAAACGGCATATCACAGGCTTCCGGATCAAGAGTTGCAAAGTCAAGCCCAAAGTTATCGATCATGCGGAGCAGCTCTGTAGTTGTAATAACGATATCTGTATCCTGTTCACCGTCTGTGAAGCTGTTCGGACGAACTGCTTCTGCCTTCTTGGCTGTACATGGCATAATAGAAATCATAACTGTTTTCTTGCCGCCGGCATGTTCCGGATCGCGGAAGTACTCTTTGATTACTGCTGAGAGCATTCCCTGTGGAGAACGGCAGGTAGAAAGATTAGGAATATACTCCTTGTATTGGTCTGTGATAAACTTCACCCATGCAGGACAGCAGGAAGTAAGAAGCGGAAGTTTCTCACCCTTCTTAATTCTGTCAAGGAACTCGGCACTCTCTTCCATAATAGTAAGGTCAGCACTGAATGAAGTATCATAAACTTCATCGAATCCCATTCTGTGGAGAGCATTGACAATCTTACCCATAACACTCTTACCTTTGGTCAGTCCATAATGATCACCTACTGCGACACGTACTGCAGGAGCAATCTGAGCAACTACACGTATATTCGGATCAGCAAGTGCTTCCCATGCCTCGTCCATATGTGTCTTGATCGCAATAGCACCTGTTGGACAATATACACGACACTGACCGCAGTTTACACATTCTGTCTCTGCGATTTTTTTGTTAAATGCAGGCATTACCTCATGGCCTCAGTTCCCCGGAATGCAAATCCTAAAGCTCCGATTCCCTGAAGTTCTTCGCAGGCACGTACGCAGTTACCACACAGAATACATTTGTTTGGATCACGAACCAGAGAAGGAGAACTTGTATCCAACTCATGATATTCCCTGGTATTTTTGAAACGGATTGTCTGTACGCCCAGCCTGTGTGCCAGTTCCTGAAGGACACACTCACCACTCTTAACACAGGTTGTACAGTCACGACAATGTGCTGCAAGCAATAATTCTACAATTAGTTTTCTGTATTTCTTGACTCTTCCGGAATTGGTGTAGGATTTCACCATTCCATCTCTTGGCTGTTCAGAACATGAGGCAAATGTTTTTCCCCTCTCGTCTTCAACTGTACATAAACGACAGGCACCAAAAGTGGATACCTCTGAGTGGTAGCACAGTGTCGGAATATTGATCCCTGCCTTGCGGATGACAGACAGGACATTTTTTTCATCGGTAAATTCTACCTTTCTACCGTCAATTATCATATGGCCCATAGTGTATCCTCCCTTCTATGCTTCCACATATACTGCATCAAAGTTACAGTTGTCCTTACATGCACCGCATTTGATACAGATGTCGTTATCAATGTGATATGGATGTTTAATCTTACCTGAGATCGCACCTGCCGGACAGTTCTTTGCGCATTTACCGCAGCCAATACAGAACTCAGGGTTGATGTGGAACTGACGAAGAGCAGTACATACTTTTGCACGGCATTTCTTATCGCGGATATGTTCCTCATATTCATCGCGGAAGCGTTTGAGAGTACTGATAACAGGAAGAGGTGCACTCTTGCCAAGTCCGCACAGAGCCATGTTCTGAACCATATTTGCAAGCTCTTCCAGCTCATCCAGATCGGACATCTCACCCTTTCCATCTACGATCCTCTCCAGGATCTCCAGCATACGTTTGGTACCCTCACGGCACGGTACACATTTACCGCAGCTCTCACGCTGGGTGAAGTTCATAAAGAATCTGGCAACCTCAACCATACAGGTATTCTCGTCCATAACTACCAGACCACCGGATCCCATAATCGCATCTAATTTTTTGACAGAATCAAAATCAAGAGGTGCATCCAGCTGGTCAAGGATCAGACATCCGCCGGACGGACCGCCGATCTGGACACCTTTAAATGCGGCGCCACTCTTTAAGCCACCACCGATATCATAGATAATGTGGCGGAGTGTGGTTCCCATAGGAACCTCTATCAGACCGGTATTCTCGATAGAACCGGTCAGTGAGAAGGTTTTAGTTCCGGGGCTTCCCTCTGTACCGATGGTGCGGAACCAGTCTGCTCCCTGAAGAATAATCTTCGGTACATTAGCATAGGTTTCTACATTATTAAGAACTGTAGGCTTACCCCACAGACCTTTCTCTACTGTACGGGGCGGTTTTACACGAGGCATACCTCTGTTACCCTCGATAGATGCGGTAAGTGCCGAACCTTCTCCACATACGAAAGCTCCGGCACCTCTGTTGATATGTAAATGGAAGTTTACACCGGAATTTAAAATATTATCACCTAACAGGCCATATTTTTCTGCCTGTTCAATCGCCATCCTAAGTCTCTTTACAGAAAGAGGATACTCTGCACGAACATAAATATATCCATTCTCCGCACCGACTGCGTAGGCTGCAATAGTCATACCTTCGATCATCTTATATGGATCACCTTCCATGACGGAACCATCCATAAATGCACCGGGATCACCCTCATCACCATTACATACAACATAGCGGGTTTTCTCTGCCTGGCGTGCAACCTGAGACCATTTCTTGCCTGCCGGGAATCCTGCACCGCCACGACCGCGAAGCCCGGATTTAGTTACTTCATCAATAACTTCCTGCGGGGACATACTTCCCATCACTTTTGCAAGTGCCTGATAGCCTCCCACAGCAATATACTCTTCGATAGATTCCGCATCGATTTTTCCACAGTTTTCAAGAACGATACGTGTCTGTTGATTTAAGAAAGGAATATCATCAGGATGTGGACAGACTGTATTATTATCTCGATAAAACAGCCTCTCTACAGGTTTTCCTTCCAATATAGTTCTCTCCACAATTTCCTTACAGTCTTCCGGCTGTACGTGAACATACTGATAATCATATGGTTCAATTCTCATCAGAGGTCCAAGTTCACATAAGCCCTGGCACCCTGTTTTGATCACGCCTACATGAGGCACATCCTTCTGCATTTCAACTGTTACTCCATCAATTCTCTCACAGAGTACTGACATCTCTTCATAAATCTTCTGCGCTCCGGATGCGATACATCCGGTACCTGAACAGACAAGAACGCGGCAGGTATAAGATTTAATCTGCTCATTTACTTCAGCCTGCTTATTTAACAGGTCTTCTTTACTCTTAATACTCATACGCACTCTCCTCTCAGTTTATTCAAAAGTTCTACAGCTTTCTCAGGAGTCATCTTCGGATGTACTTCATCATTGACAGTCAGTGTGGGGGCAAGTCCACATGCACCCAGACAGGATACTGTTTCTACGGTAAAAAGCATGTCATCTGTAGTGTGTTTCTTGTTGCTCAGTCCAAGTTCCTTCATCAAAGCCTCTTTTACAGGCATGGATTTTCTCACATGACAGGCTGTTCCGTCACACACTTTAATGACATATTTCCCTTTCGGCTCAAAAGAAAAATTCTCATAGAATGTGGCTACACTGTAGGCCTTGGCTTCTTTTACTCCGATTTCTTTCGCTACATAAGTCAGCAATTCTCCCGGCAGGTAACGATATTCCGCCTGAATATCCTGCATGATCGGAATCAGCGATGCTGCTGTACGTCCGTAGTGCTCGATGATCTCATCCGCTTTTCTGTAATAAGACTGGTCTAACATTCGGTTCCCTCCTTAAATAGTAATTTTGATACATCGGTTTTAATATAGTACCGATATATCGATTCCCACGCAGCTTTAGTTATTTTTAACATATGTGCTGTTGATATTATACATTATATAGTTGTTTTGCACAATATCATTTTTGAAATTTTCTGAAATTAATTTATAACAATTTGTTATAGATGTATAGTATTCATAAATGTATATAAATGAAAAGCAATTTCTTTAACAGGGTTGTTAATTTAATAGCAATATCAAAACAAAAAAAGATCATTGAAAAGAATATTATCTTCTTCTCAATGACCTTTCTGGAAATGGCTGCATTATTTAATTTCATGTTCCTCATGGAAATGCTTATATTTTTCTATAAACATCAACAGAAAGCTGATCATAAGGAATCCACAGGAAACCCAGATCATTCTGATTCCATAGCGTATGGACAGATTTCCACCAATGCCGGCACCCAAGGCAAACATAAGGATGATTCCAAAATAATACATCGCCTGTTTTAGCTGTTTTGATTTTTTTTCACGAAAATAAACTGACAACGCAGCTGTACCACTGCGCAAATTACCGATACACATAGTACTTGCATAGGAATATCCATTTACCTTGCGGAAGGACTGTACCTGCATTGCACAGGCGAAAGATGCCATGGCATTTGCCAGCATATTGTATTCGGTTGGCAGGAAACCTACTGTAAATAAGATCAGGATTTCTGCCAACAGAACACCCTGCCGCCAGTGGAGCTTCTGAGCATATTTATAATTTGCCTGTATTTTCTCCGCAACCCATACGCCCAGTGCAAAGAAAATAATAGGAAAGAAGTACCCCAGTCCTGCAGTCACTTCCCCTGCCATAAAGTGCTGGCTCATAAGAACGACGTTTCCTGTCTGTGCATTACAGAATACTTCGTTTCTTGCATTATAGGTGTAAGCATCCTGAAAACCTCCTGACAGTGCCAGGAACGCACTGTTTAAAAAGGCTTCCGACATTTGTATTTCGTGTTGATTATGATCTTTCATGATTTTCCCCGTTCAAGTTTATTTGCAGTTATCTCCTGTACGGATAACTGCCTTTATTCTTTTACCGTCTTTCTCAAACATTCGAAATCCGCTGATTTACTGCGTAAATCGCTGCTTTCTTATGTTTGGCGGGTCCCTGACCCTGATTATCATGTTATACGTTTATAGGTCAAATGTAAAAGATATAATTCATATTATTGTATATATGATTTTTATATATTGGATACAATATATATATATAATTTTGGCTATATAAAGCAACTTCCATATACTGTATGTCTACAGCATATGGAAGTTATTTTTTTATGTATCTGCAGAATTACTTATCTCCGTGTTCTTTGAGATATTCTGCTTTTCCCATCTCGTACAGATTATTACCTTCTGAGTCAATGATGACTACAAGAGGCATATCCTCTACATACAATTTACGAAGTGCTTCTGCTCCCAGATCTTCATAGGCGATCAGTTCGGCCTTTTTGATGCATTTTGCAAGAAGCGCACCTGCACCGCCGATAGCTCCGAAGTATACACCATCATATTTCTTCATGGCGTCTACTACTTCCGGAAGGCGGGCACCTTTTCCGATCATTCCTCTTGCTCCCACAGACATCATTGTGGGTGCATAGGCATCCATACGTCCGCTGGTTGTAGGGCCTGCGGAGCCGATGACTG
>NZ_JBWJVQ010000228.1:0-10620 GCF_056339875.1 Blautia sp. ZXY-1-C6 | reverse complement strand
GTCAGACCGGAATGGGACGGCAGAGCACTGCTTAGAATCTGCACGCAATGGCTGCTCTGGAACTTATGAGCAATATCTCTATGTCCGTCGTCGGCATGCTTTATAATACACAGCTTATGAAATATGCAGGAGAAGACGGGGTGACAGCCTACGGTACGATCATGTATGTGAATTTTATTTTTATTGCAATTTTCATTGGCTATGCAACAGGTGTTGCGCCGGTGATCAGTTATCATTATGGTGCCGGGAATACAAAAGAACTGAAAAGTTTGCTGAAAAAAAGTTCTGCATTGATTTTGATTTCATCTGCGTTGATGTTTGGAGTATCAGAACTTATGGCAAAGCCACTGGCAGGTATTTTTGTAGGATATGACGCAGCATTGCTGGATATGACTGCGCATGGTTTTTCAATCTATGCAGTTTCCTTTATCTTCGCAGGGATTGCCATATTTGGCTCCGCTTTCTTTACAGCCCTCAATGATGGACTTACATCGGCAGTCATTTCATTCCTCAGAACACTTTTGTTTGAATGCGCTTCCGTAATGATCCTGCCGCTGATTCTTGGGCTTAATGGAATCTGGTGCTCGATTGTTGTAGCAGAGTTCATGGCAGTGGTGGTAACTTTGATATTTCTTGTGGTTAAACGTAAAAAGTATGGATATTGGTAAAATGAAATAGAGTATCTGGATTATATAATCGGCATATGGGTGACCAAGACTTAAAATATTTCTCCAGTTTGTTCTATAATATGCTATACTAGTTTTAGTTAAAACTCAGGGAGGCGGTAAGATGACTAAATTAGGTCAGATGTTAGTTGATGATGGGTACAAGCGTGGAAAAATTCAGGGAGCACTTTTATGTGGAAAAACGCCTGAGGAAGTAGCAGAAATGTTTGATATTTTGTTACAAGAAGTGTTAAAAGTGAAAGAGAATGAAAAAGATATGAAAAAAGCTTGAGTCATAGACTTATATTTATATACTATTTAGAAAAAATTTCACACGGGAAAATTCTAGAAGAAACGGAATTACAGAGAATTTTAAGGTAAATGAATCGTAGATTGACAAAAACATACATTTCAGTGTATACCAAAGACAGAAAATGGCTTTGGAGGATATGGAGTAGTGGATGCAAAAAAGTTTGGAGCATTTATTTCAGAGAGAAGAAAAGAACAGCACATGACACAGGCTGGCCTTGCCGGAAAAATCGGAGTGACAGATAAGGCAGTCAGCCGTTGGGAGAGGGGACTTGGTTTTCCGGATATTAATACTATGGAGCCGTTGGCAACTGCGTTGGGGGTATCACTTTTGGAACTGATGAAATCAGAGATAATATCAGAAGAGGTTCAGATGAAAAAAGATGAGTCAGCAGAGAAAAAATATACATCTGCAGAAGTGACAGAGATGATGTACTCAATGGAAGAAATACGAAAACAGCAGCAACGGCAGGATAAAATAGCAGGTTATCTGGCGATACCGGTAATGCTGATAGTTGCTGCTATTTTTAAACTCTCAGGTCATGCAAATTTTGGCGGTGCGGTGTTTGCAGGGCTTCTGGGGGCTGGCGCCATTGTCTGCGTATATTATCTTTGGGAGAATCGAGAAGATAAGGAAAGCAGAAAAGTTTATGGATTTTTTACAATTGTTATGACAGGTATATTTCTTATACTTTGTTCTTCTATGATTCCTGATGGATTCTGGGAACATCATAAGCAGGAAGCCACCCTTATCACGTGCGTTGTGAATCTAGCAATTGTAGTATATATGTTTGGATTGGTGATAAAGAAAATAAACAGGGAGAAAAAGAATCCGGCAATTATTATGGTTGTTGTAGTATTGGAGCTTGTGTTAGTGATGTGGATTTTGCAGAGCTTTGCTGCCAGATCAATAGAAAATGCTGATGGAACCAGTAAGGGTGTTGTAGCAGAGCAGTTTGCGACGCAACTGTTGCTTAATGAAAAAGATGTCGAAGAAGACTGGATACGTGGATATAATTATGTTCAGATTGATTTACATCCGGATGTCTATCGTGTAGGTTTCACTTATTATGCAAATCAGAAAGATGTAGAAATAGGAAAAGAAAGTGTGTATGGTTATGATATTCAGGTGGATTCCGAGTATATGATTACGATAAAAGAAAAAAGTGTTGCAATCGGCGAGGATTTGTGGAGCAAAAATACAGAGGTACGGAAAATAAAAATACAATGAAGAAAGGCAGGAATGAAACATGACAGTATCAGAAGTTATAAAGAAAATGGTAGCATATTCAGAAGGGAATCTCCACGATATCAATCACTTCATGAAGGTATATGCCTACGCAAAAACAATCGCAGAGGGCGAAAATCTGAATCCGGAGCTGCAGAAGCTGGTGGAGGTGACAGCAGTTGTGCATGATATTGCCTGTCCTCTCTGTAGAGTGAAATACGGAAACACCAACGGCAAGCACCAGGAAGAAGAAAGTGCGGCACTGTTAGAAGAATTCTTCAAGGATTCAGACCTGCCAAAAGAATTTACAGACAGAGTTTCTTATATTGTAAGTCATCACCATACGATAGACGGAATAGATGGCATTGACTATCAGATCATGATAGAAGCTGATTATCTGGTTAATGCAGACGAAAGCAATTTCTCCGGCAATAATGTAAGAAATATGCTGGAAAAAGTATTCAAAACAGAGACAGGAAAATTTTTACTGAAGTCTATGTATCAGAAAAGGCTGGATTCTGCAGAAGAGAAATAGCAGTAGTTATAAAATTTTATATGACAATTACTGAGAAAGCTGTCACAAAAAAAGTGGCAGCTTTTTGAAACTTTTCATTGCATTTCCCCATCTAATAAGTGTAAAACAAAAACAATAAAACTTCATTCGAATGAAAACCATTTACAGAAACATATAAGCAAGGAGGATCAGCATTTGATACAGTTGGTAAAACGTTCCATTTCAGGAGATGCGGATGCATTTCTGGAACTGATGGAAAAGAATTCTCTGGCAATGTACAAGGTGGCGCGGGGAATCCTGGATAATGATGAGGATGCCGCAGATGCCATGCAGGATACCATACTTACCTGCTTTGAAAAAATACATACACTGAAGAATCCGGAATATTTTAAAACCTGGATGATCCGTATTCTGATCAATGAATGCAATAAAATCCACAGACACTACAAAAATTTCAGCAGAGCTGAAGAACTTCCGGAAGTCCCCGGACAGGATATGTCCATTGAGGAATTTGAGTTCAAGGAAATGCTTGGAATGCTGGACGAATCCTACAGGATTATACTGGTTCTGTATTATGTAGAGGGATTTCGGATCGCAGACATTGCTTCTATATTAAATATGAATGAAAACACCGTAAAAACCAGACTGGTCAGAGCCCGTATGCAGCTAAAGCAGGAATATACTTCAGCAGAAGATAATATTCAGAAGAAGAGACTGCAGCAGAAAAAAAGAAAAACAGAGAATTCACAGGTATAGCAGAAGGTTTGCAGAATATCAGAATGAAAATCTGAGAACAGGATCAGTAACAGCAGGAAACATAACAGTAAGTTCAAGAAAGGAATGAAGTGCTCATGGCGAAGAAGTTGGATTTTGATAAAGAAAAGAATAACAGAAATGACAATGTGATAGAGGAAATCATGCAGGCAGACTTTCCGTTGCCAAAGCAGGCAGAAGATGCAAAAAACGAAGCATTTTCCAGAATCAGAGAAATGGCAGCAGCTTCTGGACATACGGAAAATACAGAGAATATGGTGCAAAGATTACAGGAGAAATCAACAGGAAGTTCCGGAAAGAAATCCACAGGAACAGCAAAATCGCACAAGAAATTCAAAACAGTATACAAAACAGCTTTGGGACTGACTGCAGCTGCAGCTGTATTTTCAACAGTATGTATCACAAATCCGGCATTTGCAGAGAACATCCCTCTGGTTGGAAATGTATTTAAGCAGCTCGGTAATTCCATGGGATTTTATGGTGATTATTCGAAATATGCAAAGCAGTTGACAGATTCTGCAGAAGATGCAGAGTTGGCAGATACTAATGAAAGTCAGGAGGACGGAGGTAATCCTCAAAGTGCTCAGGCTGAGGATCAGAATACAACAGAAAATAACAATGCAGATAAAACGAAAGACAATGAATCATACAGTAAAACAGTAGATGGAACAACTGTCACGCTTTCAGAAGTATACTGTAATGAAATGGCTCTGTACCTGTCCATGACAATCCATACAGAGGATAAATTCCCGGATACATTCATTACATCTGATGGAAAACCCAATATTAAGCTCAGCGAGAATTCTACAGTGAAATATGATTACATGGATGAAAAAAGTAATCTGTTCAATGCTTATCTGGATGGAAAAATGCTGGATGATAACACCTATGCAGGAGTTTTGCGTATTCCTGTAGAAGATATGACAGTGGATGATGCAGGATGGACAAAATTTTATGAGGTGCGTAACGCATTTTTCAAAGAAAAAGGGATTGATGTAGATTCTGAGGACTTTAGTTTTGACAAGTTAGCCCAGACACTGGGAATGGATGAATACAGTGATGAGAACCTTCCTCAGGTGGGAGGTCCGGCAATCAGCGATTATGTCAAAGACATCAAGGTACCTGACAGGTTTGCCATGGAGCTGGATCTGAAAGATATTGTGGGTACTCTTCCGGATGACCAGGATACTACCCCGGATATCCCTCAGGATCTGCGGGATGAATATAATCAGAAAATGGCAGAGCATGGAATCAGCACAGATGATGCAGATTATGAGAGCCTGACAGAAGAACAGAAGGATCTGGAACATCAGTTTTTCACTGAGATGTGGAATGAGTATTTTGAACGGTATCCTGAGGCAATTGAAGGTAATAACAGATATAACTCATGGACACTGAAGGGTGACTGGAAGTTCAACGTAGATGTAGAGAAAAATACTTCCGATACGGTTAAAAAGGATGTAAATGTGGTAGATGAAAATGGAGATGGTGTTCTCTCCATTACGAAAACACCATTTGAGATCACTATGAAAATGCAGGATCCGGAAGCAAAGTATTTTGCAGTTATGCTGGATGCCAATGGAGATATCATGCCATATGGAGGCGTGTCAAACAGCAATAACACATATGCGATACAGGACAGAGACATTTCCACTGTATATATTTATCTTTGTGACTACTATGAGTATATGGACGAGCTGAAAGGCTACTACTGGTCCGATGACTACGAAGAAAAAGCAAAGACCAAGACTTTCAAACAACTCCTGGATGAGCGTGCAGTTGCCAGCGCAGAAGTGCATTTTGATACAGATAAATAATGATGTTAGGGTCAAAAGGTATTTTGCCCCTAACCTGATATCAAAAAATAAAGTATCATAACTGAGACAGCATCTTTCCAATTTTCTACAGAAAGATGCTGTTTTAATTATTTTGAGAAAAAAGGTCAGAAAAACAGTAGAATCTGAGCCAAGTTAATGTTACAATGTAGGCGTCTCAAAAAAGAGTGCAGAAGGGAGCCAAAACAAAATGGACTACGCAAAAGAATCTTTAAAAATGCATTATGACTTAAAAGGTAAAATTGAGGTTGTATCAAGAGCCAAAGTAGATTCCAAAGATGCTTTAAGCCTTGCTTACACACCGGGTGTTGCTCAGCCTTGTCTGGAGATCCAGAAGGATGTAAACAAGAGTTATGATCTGACAAGACGCTGGAATACAGTTGCTGTTGTAACAGACGGAACTGCGGTACTTGGACTGGGAGATATCGGACCGGAAGCTGGTATGCCTGTTATGGAAGGTAAATGTGTACTCTTTAAAGAATTTGGCGGTGTAGACGCGATTCCGCTCTGCGTCCGCAGTAAAGATGTTGATGAGATCGTTAAGACAGTAAGCCTTCTGGCCGGATCCTTTGGAGGAATCAACCTTGAGGATATTTCCGCACCGAGATGTTTTGAAATCGAAAAGAAACTGAAAGAATGCTGTGATATTCCGATCTTCCACGATGACCAGCACGGAACAGCAGTTATCACACTTGCAGGTGTTATCAACGCATTGAAACTGGTTGGCAAGAAGCTTGATGAAGTGAAGATCGTTACTTCCGGAGCAGGTGCTGCAGGTATCGCTATCATCAAACTGTTAATGTCCATGGGACTTAAGAATGTAATCATGACAGACAGAAAGGGTGCGATTTACGAAGGCAGAGAAGGATTAAACCCGATCAAAGAAGAGATGGCTAAGATCACAAACTTCAACAAAGAGAAAGGTACTCTTGCAGAAGTGATCAAAGGCGCAGACATCTTCATCGGTGTATCCGCACCTGGAACACTGACACAGGATATGGTCCGCACAATGGCAAAAGATCCTATCATCTTTGCATGTGCAAACCCGGTACCTGAAATCTTCCCTGACGAAGCAAAAGCAGCAGGCGCAGCAGTGGTATCCACAGGACGTTCTGATTACCCGAACCAGGTAAACAACGTACTCTGCTTCCCGGGACTTTTCCGTGGTGTACTGGACGCAAGAGCATCAGATGTTAACGATGAAATGAAAGTTGCAGCAGCATATGCAATTGCAGGTTTGGTAAGTGACGAAGAATTAACAGCGGAATATATTCTTCCGGCAGCCTTTGACCCACGCGTAAAAGACGCTGTAGCTAAAGCTGTAGCAGAAGCAGCAAGAAAATCAGGCGTAGCAAGGATTTAAGCAAATAGAATAATGAAGCCCTCTGTTTTCATGTGAGCAGCATGCAGACGGAGGGCTTTTTGCATAATATTTAATCTGACCTCTAAAAAATTCAAAAAATTGGTCATTGAAATAATGACACATTTCACGTATGATAACTTCAACATATTGATGCGTCAAAATATAAAAAATCTGATAGTGAAAATCAAACAGGCAATCTGGCTTATTGATATGGGCCTTCTATCAGATCATATGAGAGGGGACAGTTATTATGAATACTCAGAACAGCACAATTACAAAACTTGCAGAGACAGCTCTTATGGCTGCGTTATGCTATGTATCTTTTACATTCCTGCAGATTAAGATCCCTGTACCGGGCGGTGATGCAACATCCATCCATATCGGAAATGCATTCTGCGTACTGGCAGCACTTCTGATCGGCGGTGTATACGGCGGATTATCCGGTGCCATCGGAATGGGAATCGCAGACCTGATGGATCCTGTATATATCACAGGCGCACCAAAGACATTTGTACTGAAATTCTGTATTGGCCTGATCACAGGTCTGGTAGCACATAAGATTGCAAAGATTAATGAAAGTACAGATAAGAAATACGTTTTCAAATGGAGTGTGATTGCCTCTGTAGCAGGTCTCGCGTTTAATGTTGTGGCAGATCCGATCGTAGGATATTTCTACAAACAGTATATTCTCGGACAGCCTCAGGAACTGGCACAGGCACTTGCAAAAATGAGTGCTGTAGCGACATTATTCAATGCAGTTGTTTCGGTGATTCTGGTAGCAGTGATCTACAATGCAGTACGTCCGGTACTGATCAAAAGTCATCTGCTTACAGTTACCGGTAAGAAAAAAGAACAGGCAGCATAAACGGAAACAAAATGAATAAGACATAATAAAACAGCATTTCGGGTGCAGAACCTGAAATGCTGTTTTATTATGTTACAGGAAATTATTCCGTAATGTTCTGCGCAGAAGTTTTTACTTGTCTGACGAAGGAAAAACATGCACAAGCCATAGGATACAATTCAAAGAGTATGCACTTTTTTGACCTCAAAGTAGCACTTTTTTGGACATAGTGTAATAAGATAGAAAAAATAAATTGTGCATATTTAACAAATGACGAAAAAGAAAGATAAAAAAATTCAAACTTATGCGAAAAAGGTATTGCTATTTCAGAAACAAAGTGGTATTATACAACTATCAAAAAACCTTATGCGCAAAAGGTAAAAAGAAACAGTTAAAAAAATGACGAGGTGACGAAAATGAAGAAAAAAGTATTTGCAACACTTTTAGCAGTATCTATGATCGCATCAATGGTTCCGGCAGCAGTATCCGTACAGGCAGCAGACGGTGACAGCATTCGTCTTGTAAACGGTAAGATCGAAGTTGACGCTCAGTTAAAGAAATTAGCTGAGATGTATGAGAAAGAAACAGGAACTAAAGTAGAAATCGAATCCATGGGCGGTGGAATCGATATTCAGGGTACTCTGAAAGGATACTATCAGTCAGATAATATGCCTGACATCTTCGTAAACGGTGGTGCTACAGACTTCGCTAACTGGACAGACCTTTTAGTAGATATGAGTGATCAGGAATGGGCTTCTGACACAGATGCAGCTTATGTTGATGAAAAGCAGGGTACAATCGGTTTCCCATATACAACAGAAGCAATCGGTCTTGCTTATAACAAAGACATCCTTGACAAAGCAGGAATTGATCCTTCTACATTAACAGGTCCTGATGCAATCAAAGAAGCATTTGAGACAATTGATTCCAAGAAAGATGAGCTTGGACTGACAGCAGTTGTAGGTTATGCAGCAGAACCAGTTAACCTTTACTGGTCAACAGGTAACCACTTATTTGGAAACTATCTGGATTCAGGTCTTGACAGAGATGACACTACTTATATTGATATGCTCAATGATGGCGGTAAGGTTGACGAAGATCGTTTAACAGATTTCGCTAACTTTGTAGGTCTTCTGAATCAGTATTCAGATCCGGCACTTCTTGTATCCGGTACATATGATCAGCAGATCCTTAACTTCTCATCTGGTAAATATGCATTCGTTACTCAGGGCTCCTGGATCGGTGCAACTATGACAGGTGATGATGCAGATGCTTATAAAGAAGCTGGTAATTTCGAAGTTGGTATGATTCCATACGCATTTGAAGATGGAATTGATACAATCCTTACAAACTCTCCATCCTGGTGGTCAGTATATAAAGATGGTAATGTAGAAGCAGCAGAAGCATTCCTTCAGTGGCTGACAACAGATGAAGCTCAGGAAGTTCTTGTTAAAGAAGCTGGTTTCGTAAGCCCGTTCAAGTCCTGCACAATCGTTGGTGATGATCCATTTGCTCAGACAATCACTGATTATGTATCTGCTGGAAAGACATCTGCTTGGCATTGGTTAGAGCAGAAAGAAGGACTTGCACAGAACTATACAGGTCAGGTATTTGCTGACTATGCATCTGGCAGCCTTGATGAAGCCGGATTCGTTAAGACACTGGAACAGGTTATCCAGGGTGCATACGCAAACTAATAATTGAAACTTATGGGCGGCGCTTATGTTGCCGCCCACTTTTATTTGCGCTGCATACCTGAGTAAAGGTCCGGCAGACCTTTATTCAGGTACGCAAAAAAGTCTAAGACACATTGATTTTTGCTTTGAAATAAAAAATAGGAAGGATGAGGCAAAATGAATACAAACAGTGCTAGTAAAAAAGCAATTTCCATGGTATGCTTGATCGCCGGTATTATTTTACTGGCAGCATCATTAATCCAGGATATTTCCGGAAGCGGAGCTGGCTGGAGAGGTCCGGCGCTGATCATTGGTGCAATCGGCATTTTACTGGGAATGTATTTATTCCCGACATTAAAACATCACAGAAGCATCGTTAACTTTATATTTGTATTTCCATTGTTATTTACATTTGTAGTAACAGTTATTATTCCATTATGCCTTGGTGTGTTTTATTCCTTTACAGACTGGAATGGAATCAAGATGACAGGATTTGTAGGATTTACAAACTATAAGGCAATGTTCAATGAACCAAGTTTTCTCTGGTCACTGATCATCACAATTCTGTTTGTAGTTCTGAACATGGTTCTGGTAAACGTAGTAGCGTTTATGCTGGCCTTACTCTGTACCTCTAAGGTTAAGGGACTCTCATTCTTCAGAGCTTCCTATTTCCTGCCAAACCTGATCGGTGGTATCGTACTTGGTTATGTATGGCAGTTCGTATTTAATAACGTACTGATCAAGATGACAAATAATATTTCACTTCTGTCAAAGACAAACACAGCTATGATGGCTATCATCGTTGTTTATATCTGGCAGTATGCAGGTTATATCATGCTGATCTATGTAACAGGTCTGACACAGGTACCTAAAGATGTACTGGAAGCATCTCAGATCGATGGCGCAAATGCTGTTACAACATTATTTAAGATCAAGATTCCGATGATCGCAGCTACAATTACAATCTGTACATTCCTTACCTTAACATCTGCATTCAAACAGTTCGATGTTAACATGGCTCTGACAAATGGTACAGGTTCTGTCACAAGTTTCTTCGGAAACTATCTGACAAACGGTACTCAGATGCTGGCTCTGAATATTTATAATACAGCGATCTCCAAGAACAATTATGCACTTGGTCAGGCGAAAGCTATTCTGTTCTTCATTATCCTGGCTGCTGTATCTATTATTCAGGTTAGAATTTCCAATAAGAAGGAGGTTGAAATGTAATGGTTACGAAGAAAACTCCAAAGGTAGTGCTTACAGCTGTTGCGATTGTTATCGCAGCGTACATATTATCTCCTTTCTATCTGGTACTTATTAATACATTTAAGAATGCAAACGGTATTGTTGCCAACCCTGTAAGCTTTGCAGGTGCAAGCTTTGCACAGTTTAAGACAAATATTTCAAAC
>NZ_JBWJVQ010000227.1:0-16201 GCF_056339875.1 Blautia sp. ZXY-1-C6 | reverse complement strand
ATGAAGGAAATTATAAATGGGGTGTTACCACTTCCCAGGCATATTTCCCTAAGGACAACACTGCAGAGTTCGATAATGACCTTACTATTACAGACTGGCTGACACAGTATTCCGAGATCAAGGATGCTACTTATGTTCGTGGATTCCTCGGACGTATGCTCTTCCCCGGTGAAGACGGCATCAAACGTGTACGCGTTCTTTCCGGTGGTGAGAAAGTCCGCTGTCTTCTTTCCAAGATGATGATCTCCGGTGCAAACATTCTCATCCTTGATGAGCCAACCAACCACCTCGACATGGAGAGCATCACAGCACTGAATAACGGTCTGATTAAATTCCCGGGTGTTATCCTTTTCACCTCACATGACCATCAGTTCGTACAGACAACAGCCAACCGTATCATGGAAATCCTTCCAAATGGAACTATGATCGACAAGATCACTACTTACGATGAATATCTGGCAAGTGATGAGATGGCTAAGAAACGTCACGTATTCGAGATCAATGAAGAGGACGCTTCCGATAACTAAAGAATAAAATACAGGGTACGGCTTAGCCGTACCCTGTTATTTTATTCTGTCTTCATGATAATATCCGCCAGCTTTCCGCCTGTCACCTTAAGCAGATCAGCAAGGGGAACCTTCAGTGTCAGTCCGATACGGCCGCCACTCACATAAATCTCCTCAAATTCTCCTGCAGATGCATCAAACACAACAGGATAAGGTTTCTTCATTCCCAGCGGGCTACAGCCGCCTCTCACATATCCGGTAATCTTTGTGATATCCTTCACATGGATCATGTCCACTGTCTTCTCACCGACAGCCTTTGCAGCCGCCTTACGGTCAACTTCCTTTTCAATCGGAACTACAAAAACGAAATAACCGCCGCTCTTTCCTTCCATTACCAGAGTCTTAAAAGACTGGTCATAGGGAGCACCAATCTTATCCGCACTGTGGATCCCGTCAATAAATTCATCACATTCATAGGAGAACGCCTCATATTTAACCTTCTGTCTGTCCAGCATTCTCATTGCATTTGTCTTAGCTTCTTTTGCCATTTTTTCTCGCCTGTCCTTTCTGTCCTCTGGCATATATTGATTCCTCCATGTCTCTATCCTGAGACTGCTCAAAACTCTGGTCTTGTCTCAGTTCCTGATTTCGCCTGTAAATCTGCTCAGTGCTTTCTTCATCAACCGTTTCTTCATCCTCTTCATCAGAAACCGGTTTGTTGATAGCAAACTGGATCAGCATACCCAGAACTGCAAACCCTACACTCATTCCCAGACCATAGGGAATATCTGCCAGATTTCCAAGCTGTGCAAGGGAAACCCCTGCCATAATACCACCGATCAGACTTGTAGCCACGATCAGCACTTCCCTGCAGTATTTCACTGCCATGGAACCAAGAGCTACGCCGATCAGAATACATGCAAAAAATACTGCGGAGCTGGTAGGATGCAGGAAATAAATACTGGCCGCCCAGCCGATACCTGCTGCCAGGATAAACACACCTGCCTTATAGATCAGAAATGCAATCACTGCGAACACAACTCCTGCCGCCAGTGCTGCGATCAGCATTGTTGATTTCTCCTGTATTCCCATTGTATGTACAACCACCAGCGCAAGGCCGCCGCCTACCAGAAAACCTCCCAGCATCATCCAGAAACGCAGAAGCCTGTATCCCAGAATACAGTTCAGCACTCCAAACACAAGGATCACTGCAAATATTACCATCATAAAACGATTCACCAGATCTGAATCCATAAAACTTCCGGCAATACTCAGCGCATTTCCAAATATATCTGTCATATTAACCATAATTTTCAGTCACTCCTTTTAGTTATATATTTATAGCGTTCCTTATCATCAACTGACACATCTGAGCTAAACCTGTCAGAACATGAAGTATAAGGTCTTCATATTGTCGATCACGCCGTAATGGTAGGAAATCTGTGACAGCCCATGGACTTCCATATAATATTTTGCGATATCCTGGATATGATTACTGTCGATCAGATCCATATATGCCTCATCATAAGCCGCCTGGCTGCCAAACTTAAAGCGTACCACCGCAGCATCACTGTCAATACGCAGTCTGCACAGGTCATATACACTGTTCCAGTCATAGGTATCAAAGCAGGCGCCGTTTCTCACATAAAAATTCATGTCAGTCGCTGTACACGCAGGAACAGGAAACTCATCAGAGGCCTTATAATTCTCCTCGTACTCCTGTGGGAACGGACACAGATAATCATAAATCGTTGTCTTATGCTCTGCCAGCAGCGTGGCATCACCCTCCAGAAAGTCCGGCTGGTCCCCATTGGTGGCATCCACATAATAATACTGTCCGTTCAGCTCTACAATATTCCAGGCATGTCCCTGGGTACTGTTTGCAGCATCACCCTCCACATAAATACAGGGAATATCCAGACGCTCCAACAGATACTGTACTGCTCCCGCATAGCCCGCACATACCGCCTGTTTCTTCCAGAAAGCTCCGGCTATACTCTGGTCATCATCAGAGATCACATATTCTGTATTGTCTATGACATATGTATAAACAGTCATTACCCTGGTATAATCATCAGCACCATCCGGAATCTGCGACACCACCTCCTGATATGCATTCTCCATGGCCTGCGTGATCTCCTGTCTCTGCTCCTCTGTATAAGTATATCCCGGAGAAAACTGACAGTAATCCCTGCCCGAATAAGTCGTCTTATAAACTTTCTCCCGGTTATGTACCCAGAACAGCTCCGGATGATCCTTCAGCACTGCATGATACACTCTGTCTATCTCATTATCTCCTGAGAGAGACAGATAAAATTTATCCTCAAAGCTTCTGATCCCCTCCAGGATCTCGCGGTAGCCTCTCTGTTCATTCTCATTAAGAAGGCCGAAATAATACTCCTGATGTCCTTCATCCGTCTGCGCTACCTCCTGCTTTTTAAGAGTCCTTACTTCCCCCGGTTCCTGCAAAGCTCTTCCGCCGATGATCAGTCCACCGGCCAGAAGCACCACCACAGGCACCATAAGAATCAGACGCAGCCCGGAAAATCTCTTTTTGCTCATTCAATAATCCTTCTTGGTTATTATTCTATAAGTCTGATATTACATTACTATTTCATTCTGTTTTGTCACATTTAGAATTATTATTCGTTACTGTTCACTCCGCTCACAGTAACTGTTATTCTAATGTATCTTATTATAGCCCAGAACACTTCTCCTTGTAAACCGATAAAAATAAGTTAACACTATTTTATAATAAAAATTGTCCTTCTTACAAGATAAACATTGCATATTTCCAATTAAAGAGATACACTAAAAAGTAAGTATAACTGCTCTGTATCCCATCAGGCAACAGGATGTCGGACAGACATATACAAGTAACATATTGAGGGAGTATTGTAATAAATGAGCATCAAAATACCTATAGAAACTTCTGCCAGACATCTGCATATCTCGCAGGAAGATTTTGAAAAATTATTCGGAGAAGGAAGCAAACCACATTTTATCAAAGAATTAAGCCAGCCCGGACAATATCTGTGCCGGGAACGAGTAACTGTCAAAGGACCGAAAGGTACTTTCGAAAACATGGCACTTCTCGGTCCTTTCCGCAGCGACACGCAGGTAGAAATGTCCCTTACAGACACCAGAAAACTGGGGATTCCAAGTGTAATACGCCAGTCCGGTGATATCGAAGGAACTCCCGGCTGTATTTTATCTGGTCCATGCGGTGATATCGAAATCCCCAGAGGGGTCATCGTAGCCAAACGCCACATCCACATGACTCCGGATGAAGCACTTGCCCTGCATATCAAAGACAATGACGAAGTCTTCGTCCTGACCAAAAGCTACGGACGTGCACTTATCTACGCAGATGTAGTAGTCAGAGTCCACAGAAATTATCACCTGGCAATGCACGTAGACACTGATGAAGCCAACGCATTCAACAGTGATACAGAACCTTACGGCGTGATCGTCAGGTTCTTTGACAGTAACTTCAACACAGATAAGTGGATAGAAGACGAACTGTCAGGGATACGCAGATAAAATCCGACTTACCCGGCTAAAATAGCAGATGAATATAAAAAGGTTCCACAGTAACATTCAATTGATGATACTGCGGAACCAATTTTAATGCGTTTCAGCCAGCCATTCTTTAATCGTTTTTTCCGTTTCACCAAGGATTCTTGCTATTCTTTCTATGGATTCTCCTTCCTGCGCAAGCGAGATGGCTATGCTTTTTGCCTTTCTTAATTCACCCTGCTTTTCATAAATTGCCTGCAGTTTCTGTTCCTCTTCCTCTTTGTCATACTCAAATATACTCATGGCAATAATCTCCGCATTTCAAAAGCCCCGGACCGGGGTAGCTGTACTGTACCAGTCTGAGGCTTTCAGAATTTGGGGTTATAAAGTTTTTACCTCAATCCAGATCAAAGAGCTGTCGTTGACAGATGTTTATCTGTGCAATGGATTGCGCTTCTTTTTCCGTGCAGTAGTAAATGTACTTGCATGAAATTTTCGCATACAGGGTAACCTTTCCCTTGTAACCTGCACTTGTTTTTAAATAACTCTCATAGTTTTGTAGTTCATTCAAGGTAAAGTCATATACGTTTCCACTGTTAACATATACATATCCATCTTCATATTCTGCCTGCTTTTCACTAGCTTTATATACCGGAAGATGTATTTCTTTTACCTTTGTGTTTTCTCCTCCAATTCCTTCAATTTTTGTACCGTCATCAGACTCTATGTACAATTGAAGTTTCAGGTCTTTTGTGTTTGTTCCGGCAAAGGAAGTACCAACCAGGTTGGAATCTGTCACTTCAAATGGAACTCAAGTGGTTTGTTTTTAATAAGCTCCTGGGATTCATTGAAGTTAACATTGTCAAGAGTGTAATAAACAGTCTTTTCCTGTGCAGCATTTCTGTCTGACTGCTTTACGAAACATCAATTCCGGATTAACTGCCTGTGCATTATATGCGGCTATGATAGTATTGACAAACAACTTTTTCTCCATAAGATTACCATTATTAGTAACAGGTTTATAGATTATAATTTTTTCTTCTTCATACTTCCCATTCCTTTGTCAGATATGTGATTTTAGTGTAGCAAACGACAGATGGGATGTCAACCTGAGAAGATGAAGAAGCCATAGACTGGTGATTTCCAGTCTGTGGCCTGATTAGATTTATCAAACGGATATTCTCAAAATGCTTTAAGATCTTTAATAGTTTTCAAAGGCTTCTACAATTTTCTGCATATCGTCCGTGTTAAAGCGCTCATCACAGCTGACAGACATGATATGGGAATAAATATATTGAGCTCCTGGATAGTCTTCAACCTTTACAAAAGGTGGTACAGGCCAGATATACTTTAGGCGGAATGTGCCTGTCTGCCAGATGCTTGATAAGGGCGTCCCGGTTTTCCACAAAGAAAGGGAAAAACATAGGACAGATATCATCTGAAAGATAAGGAAATACCGGGCGGATATCGGAGCGTTCCGGCAGGTGTTCCAGAAGGTAATGGTAATTTTCCTGGCGTTTACGGATCGCATCCCGGAATGGATAATGAAGAATCGTTTTAAGGGAAGCTTCATCCCCTTCCTGGATATCGAAAATTTCACGAAGCATAAATTCCGCTTTCCAGAAAACATCATTGCCTTCTTTATTATAGTCCTCATTTCCTGTATGCTCGTAGGTCTCTCGGGATTGAAGAGCCTGATCTCTAAGGGAAAACTGTTCTTTATTGATAGGAATAGGTTTTACGCCAAAGGTGCCCTTTCGCTTGATGGCAAGACCACCGGAGGCAACACCCATCCATTTTCGGAGACTGACGGCAATATAGTCAGAATCCGGACAGGCCGGCAATGGAGAAAATGCTGTATGGGTAGTATCCACTATTACAGAAACGCCACTGGCTTTACATTTTTTGACAAAGTTCTCATCATAGGTAGGATAACCATAGTATCCACAGACAAGGAGAACACTCATCTGCGGGATCATCTCTTCCTCAAACACAGGGGAAAGATTTTTGTCAAAATCATAATAATGAATTTCATATCCTGCTTTTACAAAGCAGCCCAGAACTGTTTCGCAGTCATAGGAAGGCAGATATGCCACACGCTTTTGATCTGTTAACATCAGATCCCTCAGACAGTAATAAATGGCACAACGGCCGGACATTAGATGAGCGGTGTCCCCGGGATTAGGGGCAGGTATGCTCCACATAGTTGTTTGGCTCAGAGTCAACAGGTTGATAGGGGAAAAAGCCTCCAATTTCCATAGTAAAAACCTCCTTTAATTAAATTTATATATTATACTTAATATTTCAAAATATTTAACAAAAATGAAAGTAATGACTTTACAAAATCATTATAGCATGAATATTATAAAATATAAAGTAAAGTATATACTTTACTTAAAGATATTTTACAGGGAACGAAAAAGAGGCTGCTTATTGCTATTTTGGGGTAAAAAGAGTATACTTTAAAGTATTAAACACCAGAAGTAAAAACTATGAACACACACTCTTCCGGATATTACAGCATAGACAAAGACTATAATATCCTAAGCTATAACGACACTGCTAAACAGCTGTACCCCAATCTCCAGCCGGAGGTGAAATGCTATAAGGCACTTATGGGACTTGATTCCCCATGCCCGCCCTGCCCTGTAGCACTGGGGATACAGTGTGAAATTTAAATGGTCAGGTGGAAAAGAAAGTGGCGGAAAGAAACATCCTTTTAATATGAATGAAAATTTGATGGGACCACTTAATGATTCAAAATTATTGAAAAGCACATTGAATAACAACAATAATTTTGAACTTGATTCTAACGCTACAAGCTCAACAATGGTTCCTGCGATTTCAACATTAATAAAAAATGATAGTCTGCTAAAAAACGGTACCTGGGCATATCTGGACAGTGGAAAGAATAAGAATAGACGTTATCTTTTCTGGACTTCTGTAAACGTTAGTAACTTTCCGACAGGGACAAAAATTCCTGTCATTATCTGCAGAGCAGATAATGAATACTATGTTTCCGAGTCAACAACTGCCGAGCGAACCGGAGATAAAATAACAACACTATACAAGGTAATTGCAGATCATCAGTATAATGCTGAGAGTTATCAAAAAATTGCTGATAAGGGTACGAAATATGATAGTTTACAAGCTGCTTATGATGCATACGTAGAGAAAATTACAGAAGATAGTAATTATTCACAATTCAAAGATACATTGTCGAAAAATTAAATCCCATAAGACAAATACACCAGTTTATGAGAAAAAAATCTCTCGTAGACTGGTGTATTTTTGCTTTTAATAGAATCATCCTATTCAATCTCAACAACAAGTCGATGCAGTCCAGGTCTCCAGCGCATCCATATCAGGCGTATACCTCAAATGTCTGAATATAACCGTTCTATTCTTTGGTTTCTATCCTTATATGATGCAATTCACGTCCGAGCAATTAAGACATTTACGATCAAGTAAAAATATGGCTATTCCTGGCTTAAATTGTAAATAATATAACCATGATCAACTATAAATATGATTCGACTTGACTTCCTTTAATACAAGTGCTGTTGCGGTCAACCTGAAACTTGTTTCAACTTGACTTCATTTAATACAAGCGCAATCTCAGTCAACCAAAAACTTGTTTCGACTTGACCGTATACTGCATATGCGCAATTCCAGTCAACCAAAACTTGCTTCAACTTGACCGTATACTGCATATGCGCAATTCCAGTCAACCTGAAACCTGTTTCAACTTGACCGAAAATAATAAAATTGCGCTCGCGGTCAAATCATACATTACTATTTACTTGGAAATTACTATAATCTAAAAGAAACTGTCGGATCATACCGCATCCTTATACACTCTCTGGATATGCATTGCCAGATATCCTGTCTCTGTTTCATCCAGCTTATGTCCAATACATTCTTCCAGGTTTTTACAGATGTCAGTGGCAACCTTATAGGCCTGGGGATACTGATCCAGCATATATTCATTCATGTCCAGATTCAGCTTCTCTCCTGTAGATGCACGCGCTACCATATACTTCATATGGTTCATCAGGCGATTATAGGACAGTGACAGTACATCGATTGGCTTACCTGTTGCTTTCTCGAGCATATCTATACACTCTCTCACTGCTCTCGCAGTCTGCATGGCAACAGATACCTTCTCGTCACCAATTGCAGAATGAATATGCAATGCCACATATCCAACCTCATGATCATCAATCTCTATCTGAAGTCTTTCTCTCAGAATTGTTTTCAGTGTTTCCGCAACTTTAAATTCACTGTAGAAAAGAACCTTGATATCCTCTGTCAGCGGATTGCTGATCTGCTCATTTCTGCGGATTCTTGCGACTGCAAAAGAAATATGGTCAGCAAGTGGAAAAAGAATCCCTCTGTCTATGGAATCTCCAAACACTTTCTGTGACTCTGTCAGAATTGCATCTGCAATCTCCAGATACTCCGGCTCTATTCCCTTTACCAGTTCCTTCGCAGATCCACGCTCTGTCTCCTGTTCCAGACGATATGTAGTGCATCCCTCCGGCTTATCAAAACGCTGGCTGACCTTTTTTCCAAAGCCAACACCCTTGCCAAGAATCACATACTCCTTATTTTCATCCATATCAATGGCTATAACACCATTATTATTTAATACCTTGCTAACTCTGTACATCTCTGTCGTAATCCCCTCTATAAAAATTTATTGCCATTATAATAATTTTCCCTTTGGTCATAAGACTGCTATAGTTTACCATATTTTGAATAAGAATCCTATCTGTCACACAAATTTGTTACATTTTTGATTCCAAGATCCCTCCTGCAAAAAAGTCATCCTTTTCAATTCACGTGCGTAAAAAAACAGTCAGATAATCAAGATATCATCTCTTTTGATCATCCAACTGTTTTTTGACATGTTTAACTTCGTTATTTCTATATTATAACAATATTATTCCAGTGTCTCCACCGCAAACAACGGTTCACCGGCCTTGATCTCACCGTTTGCCAGAAGTCTGATTCTCTGGTTGTCTTCCGGTTCAGTATCAAGGATAGGGGAAGTGATAGACGGAGCATTAGCAGTTAAGAACTCCAAATCCAGTTTCATCATCGGATCACCTTTTTTCACTTTCTGACCCTCTGTTACCAGGATTTCGAAGCCTTTTCCTTCCAGTTTTACAGTGTCGATTCCCATATGAAGAAGCATAGGGATACCGGAATCTGTCTGGAAACCTATAGCATGTTTTGTATCAAAAATAAACTCAACTTCACCGTCTGCAGGTGCATATACAGTACCTTCTGTTGGTGTCACCACTGCACCGTCACCCATCATTTTTCCTGCAAATCCCTCATCCGGTGCAGTAGAAAGATCTGCTGCGATTCCGTCTACAGGACTGTAAATGATTGCTGTTTTTCTGATTTTTTCTTCTTTTGCAGGTGCTGAGGTCTGTGCTGTACCTGCATTTTTGTCCTCAACCTCTGCACTGTTCTGTCCATCTGCATTTCCTGCTGCAGCATTTTCCTGTACCTGTACATTATCCGGGGTCTCATCTGCGAATTCGTTTGGAGCAGTCTCCAGATATTCTTCCAGCTTCGCCTTGATAACAGTTACATGAGGTCCATAGATAACCTGTACGCCCTGTCCTTTTTTTACGATTCCTCTGGAATCTGTCTGTTTCAGAAGTTCATCACGAACTTTTTCAGGCTTTGCAACTGTGATACGAAGTCTGGTCGCACAACAGTCAACATCTACGATATTTTTCTTTCCGCCAAGACCTCTGGTGATCAGTTCACTTACCGGATCACCGGAGGTCGCTGCAGCTGCACCGGCTGTCTTTCCGGCTTCTTTTCTTGCATTTACATCAGCTTTTGTATAAAGCTTTGTCTCTGTATCATCATCTTCACGTCCAGGAGTCTTGAAATTAAATTTCCTGATCATAAATGTAAAGATCACATAATACAGGATAAAGTAAATAATACCAACCGGAATGATCCTCAGCCAGCTTGTTTTTGCATTTCCCTGCAGGATACCAAAGAGGAACAGGTCAAGGAAACCGCCTGAGAAAGTAAGTCCTACTGCAATATTCAGCATATGCGCGATCATATAAGCCGCACCTGCCAGGATCACCTGAACTACGAACAATGCCGGAGCTACAAACAGGAATGAGAATTCCAGCGGTTCAGTGATACCAGTAAACATACATGCCAGCGCTGCGGAAAGAAGAAGTCCGCCTGCTGCTTTTTTCTTCTCAGATTTTGCACAGCGATACATAGCCAACGCTGCTCCCGGAAGACCAAAAATCATAAAGATAAACTCACCAGAGAAATATCTGGTTGCATCCGCACTGAAATGTGCTATATTTGCAGAATCAGCAAGCTGTGCAAAGAAGATATTCTGTCCGCCCTGTACCACCTGTCCTGCAACTTCCATAGTTCCGCCCACTGCTGTCTGCCAGAATGGCATATAAAATACATGATGCAGCCCAAAGGGAATCAGTGCTCGTTTAATAATACCAAAAATCAGAGTTCCCAGATATCCACTGCCTGTTACCAGACCGCCCAGAGCATAAATACCGTTCTGAACTACCGGCCATACAAAATACATCAGGATTCCCACAAACATATATACGATTGTGGAAATGATCGGTATAAATCTTGAGCCGCCAAAGAATGACAGCGCATTCGGAAGCACAATTTTGTGGAAACGGTTATGAAGTGCCGCAACACCAAGACCTACGATAATACCGCCGAATACACCCATCTGCAGAGACTGGATCCCGCATACAGAAGTAATGGTTCCCTCCAGTACATCTGCTGCTATCTGACCGTCTGCTGTGATTTCATTGTTAATAAGAAGCATGGCACTGACAGCCACATTCATAACGAAATATGCAATCAGCGCAGAAAGAGCAGCAACCTCTTTCTCTTTCTTTGCCATACCAATGGCAACACCAACCGCAAAGATCAGCGGCAGATTGTCAAATACAGCACTTCCAACCTTGTTCATAATGATCAGAAGAGAATTAAGTAATGTTCCACTTCCCAGGATCTTCTGCAATCCATAGGTAGCGATAGTTGTTTCATTTGTGAAGGAACTGCCGATACCAAGCAACAAACCTGCAACAGGGAGAATTGCGATCGGAAGCATAAAGGATCTTCCCACACGCTGCAAAACTCCAAAAATCTTGTCTTTCATGTTCTTTTGTCTCCTTTTCCTTATTCGTGCGAATAAACCGTCTTGTTTCCGGGAGATTAAAACCTTCTGACATATGATTATTCCGCGTTTTACCACATAAAATACATCAAAAAAAGGCACTAACCCCCATAAACATTAAAAAATAACATTTATGACCGGTTAATGCCTGCCTGTCCAGTAACACACCAAATCTGTGTTATACTATAAAGGATTATTTATTCCCTGTCAAGATACTCAGGAAAATTTTTTACAAAATATTTTTGCATTTCATGAATCGATCTCTGTAATGACCATTTATTATTTTCAAAGCCGCAACATTCTCTGCATCCTTCTGATCTGATAGAAATTTATTGATTTCCCACTGCCGCAGGCTACACGTTCAACTTGATCACTCTGTCTTCTCATTTTAATCCATTCAGATCTACAGAAATGTACACCCATTCATCGCTGAGTTTAGGCTCTTTTCAGGGGGATTTTATCTGTTTCTCTCTTCCAGATATTCCAGACATTCATTCACATCTTTAATATCAAGTTCCTTGCGTACTTTATCCTGAATTTCCACCAGACATTCCAAAAGAAGAGGATTAAACATTCCGCATTCTCCATTTAGGATCATCTCTATTGCCTTTTCATGAGAATATGCTTTCTTATATACCCGGTCACTTACCAGGGCATCATACACATCTGCCAGTGATACCACCTGGGCAGATATAGGGATTTCTTCTCCCTTCAGGCCATCCGGATATCCTTTTCCATCATAACGTTCATGATGCCAGCGGCATATTTCATAGGCATATTTCATCATCTCTTCATCATGATACATTTCCAGCCTGTCAAGCATCCGGGCACCTATGATCGTGTGCTGCTTCATGGCTTCAAATTCTTCCTTTGTAAGCTTTCCGGGTTTATTCAGAATTTTTTCGTCAATTCCAATCTTACCGATATCATGAAGTGCGGAAGCTGTGGCGATCATATGCTGCTGAGACCAGGAAAGATCGTAATTCTCTGATTTTCGCATCAATTTCTCTAGCAAAAGCTGAGTCAGAATATTAATATGCAACACATGAAGCCTGCTTTCACCATTTCGGAACTCTACAATCTGACTGAGAATCCCGGTCATCATACGGTTGTTTTTCTCTTTCTCATAAATCTGATCTGTTACCAGATGGATCAGACGCCTTTGCTTGGCATAAAGCTTGATCATATTGATAACCCGCTGATATACCACCTTAGCATCAAATGGTCTGCTTATATAATCTGAAGCCCCCAGTTCGTAGGCACGGCGGATATAACTCTCTGATCCTTCACTGGAAATCATGATCACCGGTATATCCTCGATCCATTTATCTCTGTTCATATAGGCGAGTACTTCAAATCCATCCATTTTGGGCATAATAATATCTAACAGGACCAATGAGATTTCAGTTCCATACTGCTCTAACATCTTCAGAGCCTCTTCCCCGTCACAGGCCTCCAGTATCCGGTATTCTTTTCCCAGAATTTCCTTAAGTATCTCTCGGTTCATTTCAGAATCATCAACAACCAGAAGCTGGGGCAGGTTCCTTTTTTCCATCTTGTCTGTATTTTGCTTCTGCTCCCACCGGGTCACTACTATATTTTTATGTCCCTTGGCCATATACATAAGTCGGTCTGCTTTGGTGAGTGCTTCCTCCAATCTGCCATGGGTAAACATAGCTCCACCAATGCTCACTGAAAGCTTCAGACGATTAAAACCCGGAATATGCGTCGCATCGATCTTCTCTTCGATCATACGGAGCTTCTGTGAAAAGACTCCCTTCTCAATTCCGGGCAGGATCAGCAGAAATTCATCTCCTCCATAGCGCACCAGAATATCCGTACGACGGATATAATGCCGAATTACATTCACTACGGTTGTCAGTACCAGGTCTCCTCCATCATGACCATAAGTGTCATTGAACAATTTGAAATCATCCAGATCGATAACTGCAACTCCGGCATTCAAAGACATATTTTTGACTTTTTCCTCAAAATATCTGCGGTTATACGCCCCTGTCAGCACATCCTTATACAGCTTTTCGCTATATACTGTCAGCTTTTCCGTCAGTTTTTCATATCCTTCCTCATCTGTCAGCGTGTTCTCGTCCAGCTTTTTCAGCATTTCCATTACATAGGGCTCATCATCAATCTCCAGATACCTTACAAATACCTGATACATATCAGAATCAAGGAATTCAATTTTGGATGTCTGTTTCTTCTCCTCCAGTGCTTTAAGGGAAATGCAATTCTCACATCTTTTATCTTTATTCCAGAAAGCATAACACTGGCAAAGATTTTCTCTTCCTGCAAGCTTACGTTCCATTCCGGCAGCCTGCAGATCACTCCCTTTCAGGAGACGAACTACATCAAAAATCTCCCGAAGCACCTCCATTTTATTCTCTGCTTCCTGCATCGTCATTTGTTTCCACTCAATCATTATTCCCAGCCTCTCACGAACAACAGCTTTTTTCTGCAATATAAACTTGTATTATTATACCACTTACTCATCATGCAGTACAACAATAATATTTTTTCTTAATTTCTTAATTTCATAAAGGGAGCGCCTCAAAAACAGTCCTTGAGGCGTGCTGCCAACCGGTTCTGACTCCAACTGCCTTATAAACATGCTTCAGCTTGACCTTATATAATAAAAGTGCAATCGCAGTCAACTATATTTGTAATTATGATTGACTTAAAATAATAGAAATACAATTGCAAGTCATCTATAAACAGGATTAAACTTGACCGTACATAACAAAAACGCGATTAAAGTCAATTATAATCATAATTATTCATGACTAAAAAGCCACAGACTGAGCGGATTCCAGTCTGTGACCTGATTAGATTTTTATACTTTCTTTAGAGGACTTTTAAAACATATTTTGTTTCTTTATTTTCCCGACAGGGGTGCGACCCCGCCAGACCTGTTCAGTATTAATACCAGTCCCGGCAGAGGGTTCTCCCCTAACTGCCTCTATCAGTTAACTCATGCCAGGTTTTACTATTCCAATTTGTTCTAAAACATGTTATACTCAAAAAGCTGTCGAACCTCCAGCAGAAAAGAGGTGGACTCCATGGAAGAAATTCTCACCACATTTCTTGTCTCTGTTATAGCAGGCGTAGTTAGCTACTACATATGCAAATGGCTGGACAGCAGACGATAGACAGCAACAGTCTAAACGGAATAGCTCACCGTAACGAGCAAGAAAGCCCCCAGAGCTGGCACTCTGAGGGTTTTTGTTTTGCTTCAAGGAATCTCACCACATTCCTTAGCTACTGTTAGTATATGCGCAATGTGCCAAAAAGTCAACTCAAAAATAGTGGGTGAAAAAGCCGCAGGCTGGATGGGTGCCAGTCTGTGGCTATCTTAAGATAATCTTATTTACCCTCCGTAGTTTTACATTGCAAAATCTTCTCCAGTTCAGCTACTCTTTTAAGTGCTTCTGTTGTCTCTTTTGGGGCCTTTATTTTTTCTTTTTCAGCAAAATCCGCTCTCTGACGTTCCCTTTCTGTATTTTTGCGTTCAGCTTCCTGACCTTTTTCATACATGATCGTATCTCTCTCAAATCCCTTCATATAGATTAATGACACCGTTACTGAAAACTTATAAAAAATTATAAACTTTTATGTTCCATTCCTACTTCAACGAATATGCTTTTGATGATATAAATATCCATCTACTCACAGGTTTTTGTACTCTCCAGGGGTTTCCATATTTTTGAATATTTTTTTCGTTTTTGAAGCATATTCCGCAGACCAATAAGCAAATTCGTCAGTTTTACTTAACCGTTTAAGTTAACAGATAAAAAAGTTTATACACGAAAAAAGAAGGGAAAGCCAGACTTTTTTGTATGACTTTCTCTTCTTTTATACATTTTATTTTGCCTTAAATACAGCGACTTTCTCTTTTGACAGATCAATCTTATCCGGAAGGATGGAAGTCTTCTCAGTGGATTCCAATGTTGTGAATCCTGTTGAGTCGGAAGTATTTGACTTCATCGCATCCTGCAGAGTATTGCTTACTGTCACATTTGCAGAAAAGATATCTGTTCCTGTGGAAGCTGCTGCATCACCTGTTGTTGTGCTTACCGTACTGCTGCTCTGCATTTCCTGAACCTGTTCCTGTGTCGGGTAGAAGGATGGCTGGCGGATGTAACGGAAGCTTGCACTGTATGCTTCGCCTACTGTTACTCCATTCTTACCGGAGGAGCAGTGTACTGCGATCCAGTCACCTGCGTCTGTTTTACCGCAGAGAATGCCTACATGATTATCGCTTCCTGCTTCCGGTCCTTTCTGGAACACCAGATCTCCGGGCTGTGCATCTGCCTCAGTTACCACGTTTGCTTTCTCCCATTGATCGGAAGTTCCGTCGCCTACAGCTTCCTGCATTGCTTTATCCTGATATCCGTTGATCACTGCCCAGGTGACAAAACCACTGCAGTCCAGTCCGTATGCGCGGATGGTTCCGGTGCTCTTGCTTCCCTCGGCTGATACCTTCTCGCTGGTTCCCCAACCTGGATCTTCACCGATCACTGTGGATTTGCCGCCCCAGAAGTAACCGACTTTACCAACCAGTGAATAGGCTGCGGAGATAACATTTACTCTTTCCTCGGAAACATCATCTCCTACGCTCTCGCGGACAAAACCGTTGGCAGCTGTTACTACCGCGCAGAGGAGTTTGCAGTCTGTCTCCACATATTTCTTAAGGATCGTACGATCCTTTTTTGCGATTTTATTTTTCTTAATATAGTAGTTGATTTTACGATTAGCGTATGTAACGTGAGTGATATCCTGCTTGTCCCTTACGATCGGGTTCATCTCTGCAAAGATTTTCGCAAGGTCTTTCTTGCAGGAAGAATCCAGGGTAAATTCTGTTTTTCCATCCTGGCTCTGCTGATATACATAGACTGCAAGGATATCCTGCCAGTTTCTTACCAGAAGACTGTCTGCAGATGTGGTGGTCTTGCTG
>NZ_JBWJVQ010000226.1:0-10662 GCF_056339875.1 Blautia sp. ZXY-1-C6 | reverse complement strand
CCACCTTGATACTGTGCATCTTTCCATTATCTGTAAAGATACAGATCTTATCTGTATTCATACAGTTAAACACATATTTGTTCTCTGCATTGGCAGCTTCTTTATTTCTCTCATATGCAGACTTATCAATGGTCCGCATATATCCGAAGCGGTCCATAAGGAATGTGACTTCCATTTCTTCCATCTTCTTTTCCTCATAGACAACTTCTTCTGCATTCTCGATCACTGTGCGGCGTTTCGTACCGTATTCTTTCTTAATCTGATCCAGTTCTTTCATGATCACTTCTGCCATGGAATCATAATTATTCAGGATATCTTCATAAATGGCAATGTTCTTCATTGTTTCTGCATAGTCTGCCTGAAGTGCCTCGATCTCCAGACCGATCAGTTTGTACAGACGCATATCCAAGATCGCAGCTGCCTGTTTTTCTGAGAAATGCAGCTTCTGCGCAGCTTTCTCGCTTGATTTGCTCTTGAACCTGATTCCTTCTGTCACACCGTCAACCAGGCATTTCTTTACCTGTTCTCTGTTCTTGCTTCCTCGCAGAATCTCGATGATCAGGTCGATCACATCACATGCCTTGATCAGACCTTCCTGGATTTCTTTCTTCTCCTGCTCTTTATTCAGAAGTGTGGTGTACTTTCTGGTCGTGACATCGAATACGAAATCTACGTGATGCTCGATCACCTGCTTCAGACTCAGAGTCTCCGGTCTGCCATCCGCAACTGCCAGCATATTCACGCCAAAAGTATCTTCCAGCTTTGTCTTCTTATAGAGCATATTTGTAAGATTCTCTACATCTGCGTCACGCTTCAGGTCAAGAACAATACGGATTCCCTCTTTGGAAGACTGGTTGGAAATATCCACGATATCTGTTGCCTTCTTGTTTTCCACAAGAGACGCAATATCATTCAGGAATTTTCCGATATTTGCACCGATCATTGTGTAAGGAATCTCCGTGATCACAAGCTGCTGTCTGCCGCCTTTGAGCTTCACTGTCTCCACCTTACCTCTGACACGGAGCTTCCCTGTTCCTGTCTCATAAATCCTGAGCAGGTCATCTTTATTTACTACCAGACCACCTGTCGGAAAGTCCGGTCCCTTGAGATAGCGCATCAGCCCTTTGACACTGATGTCGTTATTCTTCATATATGCTTTTACAGCATCTACCACTTCACCCAGATTGTGAGGTGGAATACTGGTTGCCATACCGACTGCAATACCGTCTGCTCCGTTTACCAGCAGATTCGGGATTCTGACAGGAAGTACCACCGGTTCCTTCTCTGTCTCATCAAAGTTCGGCATAAAATCTACCACATTCTTATCCAGATCTTCGAGGAAAACATCCTGTGTCAGTTTCTCCAGTCTGGCTTCTGTATATCGCATGGCAGCTGCACCGTCGCCCTCGATGGAACCGAAGTTTCCATGTCCGTCGACCAGTGTTTTGCCTTTCTTAAAATCCTGAGCCATTACCACAAGCGCTTCGTAGATAGAACTGTCACCGTGGGGGTGATATTTACCCATGGTATCCCCTACGATACGGGCACATTTTCTGTATGGCCTGTCATAACGGATGCCCAGTTCATACATATCATACAGGGTTCTTCTCTGTACAGGCTTCAATCCGTCACGCACATCCGGCAGGGCTCTGGAGATAATAACACTCATGGCATAATCTATATCAGGATTTCTGCATGACCTCCGCATAGTCGGTGGGAATCACATTCTCCTGTTTTGTTTCCATTTAATTTCTTTCCTCCATCTCAGACACATATCCATGTATCTGTCTTAATTTCCACATAACACTCCGGCGAAATCAGATATCCAGCTCTGCATCCTGTGCATGCTCATAGATAAATTTCTTTCTCGGCGGGACATCGCTTCCCATCAGAATCTCTGTCACACTTGATGCAAGTCTCGCATCCTCAATCTCCACCCGCTTCATCATTCTAGTTTCCGGATTCAGAGTAGTCTCCCAGAGCTGCTCCGCATCCATCTCGCCCAGACCTTTATATCTCTGAAGAGTAAAGCTTCCCGGCTTATGGGCACGTCTGTATCTCTCCAGTGCCTTATCATCGTACAGGTATTCCTCCTGCCCCTTCTTAGGCATGACTTTATATAATGGCGGCATGGCAATATACACATGTCCCTCAGTGATCAGATCCGGCATGAAACGATAGAATAAAGTCAGGAGCAGTGTGGAAATATGCGCCCCATCCACATCGGCATCAGCCATGATCACAATCTTGTCGTAACGAAGCTTCGTAATATCAAAGTCATTTCCGTATCCTTCGGAGAATCCACATCCAAATGCATTGATCATGGTCTTGATCTCCGCATTGGCAAGCACTTTATCAATGGTTGCTTTCTCCACATTCAGGATCTTGCCTCTGATAGGAAGGATCGCCTGATAATTACGATTACGGGCAGTCTTTG
The DNA here is from genome assembly GCF_056339875.1 of Blautia sp. ZXY-1-C6. NCBI lineage: Bacteria > Bacillati > Bacillota > Clostridia > Lachnospirales > Lachnospiraceae > Blautia > Blautia sp. ZXY-1-C6. The sequence continues at coordinate 8,225 of NZ_JBWJVQ010000226.1, read as the reverse complement.
CGGAACCTCCCGCAGAATCTCCCTCTACGATAAAGATCTCACACTGGGAAGGATCCTTTTTTTCACAGTTTGCCAGCTTTCCGTTAGAATCAAAGGAATATTTCTGCTTTGTCAGAAGATTCGTCTTCGCCCTCTCCTCTGTTTTACGGATTTTTGCTGCTTTCTCTGCGCAGGAAAGGATGGTCTTAAGAGTCTCCAGATTTCTGTCAAAATAAAGTACCATCTGCTCTCCTACAACCTTTCCGGTTGCGCGTGATGCATCCTGATTATCCAGCTTTGTCTTGGTCTGTCCCTCGAAACGAGGTTCCGGATGCTTGATGGAAACAACTGCTGTCATTCCGTTACGGATATCTGCACCTGTGAAGTTCGGATCCTTGTCTTTAAGAACACCAATCTCTCTCGCATAAGTATTCATGACTGTAGTAAATGTAGTCTTAAATCCGGTCAGATGAGTACCGCCCTCTGCATTGTAAATGTTATTACAGAAGCCCAGTACATTCTCACGGAATTCATTGGTAAACTGGAATGCCACCTCTACCTGAATGCCGTCTGCTTCCCCTTTCAGGTAAACCGGATCATGCAGGACTTCTGCACTGTGATTCAGATCCTTGATAAATCCAATGATACCGTCCGGCTCATGATAGGTAATATCCTCGACCTCTGCACCTCTTTTATCCTCAAAGCGAATAGTCAGTTCCGGATTCAGATATGCAGTCTCATGAAGTCTGCTCTTTACTTCTGTTGCTGAGAATCTGGTCTTTTCAAAAATCTCCGGATCCGGCAGGAAATTGATACTGGTTCCGGTCTGTCTGGTCTTACCCAGCTTCGGCAGCAACCCTTCCTCAAGTTCAATGGTCGGGATTCCCCGTTCATAGTGATCATGATGCACATATCCGTCACGACTGATCTTAATGTCTAGATATGTAGACAGGGCATTCACAACCGAAGAGCCTACTCCATGAAGTCCTCCGCTGGTCTTATAGGCAGAATTATCAAATTTACCGCCTGCATGAAGAGTTGTAAATACAAGTCTCTCTGCCGATACTCCTTTCTCATGCATATCTACCGGGATTCCTCGTCCGTTGTCTGTTACTGTACAGGAACCATCTTTCTCCAGAACTACATGGATCAGACTGCAGTATCCTGCCAGATGTTCATCTACTGCGTTATCTACGATCTCATAAATGAGATGATTTAATCCTTTTCGTGAAACACTTCCGATGTACATTCCCGGACGCTTACGAACCGCCTCCAGACCTTCCAGGACAGAGATGCTCCCTGCATCATAGGTGTTTTTCTTTGCCATGTCTGTTACATTTCCTTTCTTTCTATCAACCGGATTGCTTACTGTAAATCCGGGAATGATTTTTTGCATTACAAACATTTGTTCGTATTATAACCCAGTTTTTATTCTTTTTCAAGTGCGAACTTTCCCTTGTCAACGGAATAAAACACAAAAAATAATCAGAACCGAAATTCTGATCCTTTTCTGACTGTAAGCCTGTTCTGTTATAATTTGAGTGCATTTATCTTATCATTGGTTTTTTCAGCTGTCAACTGTTTCATTTGCCTACAAGGCTGTTTGGCATTATCTTTACAGTAGAAATATCTGTAAGAAACAGAAGCTATTTCTTTGTCTTAAATTTCTTCATTGTGGAGTATGGACTGTAAACTCTGGATTTGTCTTTGGATGTTTGGTTCCATGCCCGTATGGTCACATACCAGGTACCCTTCTTTACGTTTGTAAAGGTTACAGTTACGGTATTTTTGCCTTCTGTACGTTTCAGATATTTCTTAACCGGATATTTTTCACCTGCGGAGGTTTTGTATTTGTTTCCCAGCAGGATTTCATAACCTGTGGCATTTTTGCATTTTGTGTAAGTAACAGTCACAGTGTTTCCTTTTACAGTGATATTCCTGATCTTTGGCTGCTGCGGTGTGACAACAGTGATCTTGATCTTCTTAACCTTTGTCCAGGAACCATAGACCTTATTGCCCTGTGCATCCAGAACCCAGCTTCGGGCTGCCACATACCAGGTACCTTTTGCCAGATATCTGAAAGATGCCTGTGGCTTGCCGGTTGAGGAAACGGTCTGGCTGAATTTCCCGGTCTGGAGCATATTTGATTTCTTACTGATCACGAAGTCATAACCCTGAGCACCTGCACATCCTTTGGAAAGTTTGACAGTAAGCTTGTTTCTGTCAATGGAATGGCTGGAAATCTTTGTGTTGGCAGGTCGCAGGTATGCGCCGTTTTCATCTGTGATACTTCCGTCTGTGTGAATAACTCTTCCATTGAGAGATTCTGTACCAAATGCTATGAAATAATCCTGTCCTTTGGAAAGGGCAAAGTCAGCATATGGAATACTGCGCTCAAATGCACCGCCTACAGTTACAGTCTGGATGCACTGCAGAACCCCATTCTCAGCATCATACCAGAACAGATTTGCCATAAGTCCTGCACAGGAAGCATCTGCCTTTACAGAAAGCACAGCCGGGAAATCGAAAGCTCCGTTTCTTCCGAGATGGAAACCGAAATCATTCTGATTTGTGGATATCAGGCTGTATAATGCTGCCGGAATATATTCTTCTGTATTTGTAACAGAAAGATCTATATCCGCAGGTGTTTCTGCTGTAATGGAAGTACCGTTGATCTTCCAGATGAAACCATTCTCCATATCGAGATTCAGGGAAATATCTTTGCCTTTTATTTCGGATAAAACAGTGGCAGGAAGTACCTTGGCACCATTCAGGGTAATGGAAATGGTATCTTTTTCTTTGGAAGTCTTGATCAGACCGTTGACAGCATCCCAGCCTTTCTTCTGGAAACTTCCCTCAATATAAGGTTCCCCGTCACCAAGTTTTCCGAGGTTTTTTGTATCCTGATGTTTGCATCGTTTACAGGTGTAAGTTATGATTCCGTCGGTTTCGGCAGTTGGTTCTGTAGTGATAACACCGTTATCATAGTCATGGCCGTATGCGGAAATCGTGGAGCCGTAATAGATGGTTCTCTCGCAGTCGTTACAATAGGTATCTCCGCTGTAACCGTTGGAAGTACAGGATGGAGAGGAGTAGTAGCATCCCACGGTATTTTTGTGTTCACATTCCTTTCTGATGATTGTGTAAGTGAAAGTTTCTTTTTCGTAATTTCCCTTATCACTGCCATTGTAAATTGCGGTAGCAGAATTATTTCCAACCTGTAAATCATTATTTGCATCGTTTGCCTGCCAATTCCAGTTTTGAGGAAGAGAATTAGGATCAATATCTTTTACTTTCTTACAGGACCATGGAACGGAGATTGTGTCTATTGATGGAAAATTTGGTGTTGAGGTTGCTCGCTTGATGATTGCTTGATATTCTTGTGAAGTCCAGGTATCATCATTGGAATTGGAATTGAAATTGGATATCCGTATAAAAATTTTAGTATTTTCTGCTTCCCTTACCGTACTTACAGTAGGAATATTATCGTTAGAATTCAAAATATACCATGTTTGTCCATTATCAACACTGTATTCAATAATACTATTTGGTGGAATTGTACTTTCTTCAATACTGATAACTGGATGAGGATTTCCATCATACTCATCTTTATATGTAGTAATTGTAGGGGTAAGATTAATAGCAAATTTCCAATTGTCGTTTGTTAAATAACCAGAATATGCATTGTAAAAATCGCCCTCTTCTACAGCAGTAATCTTTACAATATAAGTACCAACATCTTTAGGCTCGTTTATCTCGGCTTGCAAATTATCTTCCTTGAAATATTTTACAGTGAAGTTTCCTACACCTTTAATGTTGTTCTTCGTAGTGATGTTAGGAGAGTGTGTGTTTCCATCATAAGTAAACTCAGAACCGTTAAATTCAAAAATATCACTGGTAACATCACGTTTACCTTCACTAAATGTCCCTGAATTTGAATTAAAGATATAACTTTTAGTCTCTTTTTCAACAGTTATAAGATGATCTTCTCCGGTTAGCCATGCATATAGATTTGTATTCGTAGATTCAACCGCTTTATGATTAGATGGTTCCCAGACTTTATTATCTATAGCTACTGATTTAGTTTTTGTATTAGGAATAACGCAGAGATACACTTCAGGGCTTTTAGGGTCGTAGCTACCAGAGCTATCCAAATTCTGGTGAGGAGTGCAACCAACTTGTGCATTTACAGAACCGCCACTAATGGTAATATTATTGCAAGATCCGTAAAGGCCGCCACCAATTCCGGCACCACTCGTGGAACTAGCAGTTACAGAACCACTTTTAATAGTAATATTATTGCAAGATCCGTAATTGCCGCTACCAATTCCGGCACCATGCATAGATTTAGCATTTACGGAACCACTATTAATGGTAATATTATTGCAAGATCCGTGATGGCCGCCACCAATTCCGGCACCATTCATAGATTTAGCATTTACGGAACCACTTTTAATGGTAATATTATCGCAAGATCCCTGATGGCCGCTACCGATTCCAGCACCAAACTTAGATTTAGCATCTACAAAACCACTATTAATGGTAATATTCTTGCAAGATCCGTAATTGCCGCTACCAATTCCGGCACCATACCCACTCCCATCACTACTAGCTTTTAAGATTCCTGTAGTAGTGTCTGAAGCATTGGTTATTATAAGCTGAGCTTCGTTATCTTTCTGTAAACCAGCAGAGCTTTGATTAGTTGTTGTAAGGTTATTTATGCCTGTTAAATAGATAGTAACTGTAGCTTTAACATTATTATTTATTTGCAGTGCCGAACCAGCAGATGTTTTGATATTTACGTTATCAAGATAAATGTTGATGTTGTCTTGCTCTGAAGTATTCGTTCCATCAACCACAATTCTATTTGACGTTTCCGGACTTTTCTTGCATGTGAATTTGTAATCTTCTGCTATATTTATGGTATAAACTCCGTCCGTAACATTAGCATCCTCAGTTAAATCAATTACTCCATTTTGTGCATTTTCCGTAGCAGCCATTGCCTCATCGGGGGTATCGTTAAATTCAGGAGCCTCCTCCGAACTGAATACAAACAAGTCCTCATTTGTCTCTCCTGCTGCTTCCTGCTCCTCATTGGTAAAAATCTCTGGAGTATCTTCCTCAGACACTACATCCGGATTTCCTGAAGTAAATTCCCCCGCAAATATGGTCTGGGGGGGCATATTGGTGGAACACAGTGCAAGCGCCAGAATCCCGGCTAATAACTTTTTCTTCATACGTTCACCTCTCCTTTCTTTATACATGATCTTCTGCGTCTTGACTCTTTTGTTCTCTTTTTCTGAATTTGATACATAATGCGGTAATCACAACTGCCACAGTAAAGGAAATGACAGCCACCAACACATAGCCGCCTGCGCCCTCATGCAGCAGAATTGTGCCGTACATTCCCGTGGCGTTTATTGGCCGGCTTTGCATGATCCCCATTGCCCCCACAAGGGACAGGAACAGCACAGGGCACACAGAACGGACAGACGGCAGACTGTGCGCCGCTCCTGGCGGCAGTGGTATTCATGCATTCGCTTTTTTACCAATTCGATACTCTTTTCTGTATCGTACATGCCTCCAACCTCCTTCCCCAAAAACAGTGTTAAAAGTCTTTCACTTATATAGGTACAAAAAAAGCGAAAAACTCTCACCCGAAAATCAAATTTTTCAAAAAAAATTTGAGAGCTGCCGAAACAGCTCCCAAAAGAGAAAAAAACAGGTTATATTATTGTATCGAACTGCGGAAGATCAAACCAGCAATAGGGAGCGGAAATGGAATAGCCTACCCACTGCTTGTTGCTTTTTGCAATTGAAGCAGGGGACTTACTTGATTCGGTTAAATATCGAAAAATGCTACCATATAGAGAGGTAATGTAATGATACCCTCTTAAAATTCGGTTTGTTTCCAATCATAAAAAATGGCGAAGTGCTTATCGTAACACTCCGCCGAAGGCCTAACCGGTTTGAGCAAAAAAGCTTGGGTAGGTCTGCTTTACTATTTTATGCCTTCCTGCTGCATTTATACACTTAAGTGTGCCTTCCAATCCGCCGGAAGATTCATTGCTGTAAGACTGACTACATCAATATTATTTTGAATCAGCTTATCGAAAGCAGCTACAAATGTCACCCACTCCTCATCGGATGAGCGCAGATACTTCATCGCCAGTAAGATTTGATACAAACCATTATGTGCTGGCGATGGCACAACCTTATCTACATCCAGAATTTCCGGTGTCGTATGTATTGTGCGATTATAAATTCTGGAATTATGAGCACACATATTGCGCAATACTGAAACGCTCTGTATCCATGAAGCAAGCATTTTCTGTGATGGTTTTACCAAATTTCCTTTTTTTGATTTATACTGGTAGTTTAACGCCAAGATAGAATATGAACTTCCAGTGCCTGTTTTCAAATTCTTAATTATCTTCGATAGCGTACCAAATGAAAGAACTTCAACAGCTGCCCATACAGGCACCTCTCCATCATGATTATCAAAATTATGTTTTATAAACACATCATTAGATCGAGCAATTTCTGATGCTACAGTAGACATATTCTGCCAATATCGTTTTTTCTCTTTGAAAATTGATGAATCTTGCAAAACAAGTGGTTCTCCGTGCACAAGTAATGATTCCACCAATCGCACTCTCAAAGCAACCTCAATCTTAGAAATCATTGAAAAAATCAAAGCAGATAATTCCTGATCAAATTGATACAATTTTATAATATCTTTAAACTTTGTTCCCGCAACATACTTCTTTGTAGTATTATCATATAAATGAAACGAGTAGCCTCTCAAACGATAAAACCCAATTGTCTTTAATACCTTCTCTACATCTTCATAAGATGTAATCTCCATTCCTGCATCTACATAAGATTGCACTTGTTGTTCTATTGTTAATATTTGTTTTGGATATTGATACATAAAACACCCCATAAATGAAAAAGTCCCACCGGGTTGCGCATGAAAAATCAGAGGCGTGGTGGGTTCTGTTAATATTATTATACAGTTTCCGATGTTACTGTCAAGCTTTCTTTTGTAAAAATCGGCAACTTTCCATTGTTTTTTTGAGATTATGCCTATTTTGACATGGGGTATCCCAATGTCAGGTCTCTGCAGATAATAATGATGATACACCTGTCAAATATTCATAGTTACTGATATACGTACCTATTATATAATATGAATTCCTGCGGTTCCTATTTTCTCATACTCTTTACATTTTATTTTTGGTTGGCATCAGAACAAATTCCAGCTTTAATTGCATCCCTAATCCCTGTGCAAGTTTTTTCACTATACTCAGGCTGGGATTTCTTGTTCCGTTCATAATCTGCTTTATACTTCTTTGCCAGTTCTTTTTCTGCCTTTGGTGTCTTCTGCGATTTTTTTATAAATCCATTGGTCAGTACTGCCTTCTTGCCCGCCTCATAGCAAGCTCCATCTCATATATATTTGTTTCATTGTAGAGTTTTTCTTTTTGCCCGCCAAGCTTGATCGTCCGCAAATAAGATAACCGGGTATTTTGCGTATTTTTAATATAACTAGATTTTATATAGCAATTCTCGGGGTTCACAGTCGTATAAAGCAAAGAATCGTTTTCAAGGATCTCCAATGGGCGTAAGTTATGTGATGTAAAAATCAATTGTCCCTTAGCTTTATCCTGCATAACTTCCAGGCATTCTCCCAGTAAATACTCATAAATACCAGAATCCAGCTCGTCTATCACAAGGCAATAAGACTCCCTGTTATAGCAGGCAAGTGAATTACTGCAAATAGAAATCAGCTTTTTTATTCCTGCGGATTCATATAATAAACTTTAAAGAAAAAGGGAATATGGCAAAAACAGGATTGAGCAGAATAAACTCAATCCTGTTTTTGATGTTAAATATTATAATCCTATGATTTCCTAATATCTCAATATTTCTTATTTCTTTTGCAGAAAACAGAATCAGAACAATCTTTACAGTAGAAATATTTGTAAGAAACAGAAGCTATTTCTTTGTCTTGAATTTCTTCATTGTGGAGTATGGACTGTAAGCTCTGGATTTGTCTTTGGAGGTTTGGTTCCATGCCCGTATGGTCACATACCAGGTGCCTTTCTTTACGTTTGTAAAGGTTACAGTTACGGTGTTTTTGCCTTCTGTACGTTTCAGATATTTCTTAACCGGATATTTCTCACCTGCGGAGGTTTTGTATTTGTTTCCGAGCAGGATTTCATAACCTGTGGCATTTTTGC
>NZ_JBWJVQ010000225.1:0-6906 GCF_056339875.1 Blautia sp. ZXY-1-C6 | reverse complement strand
TGTACATGTATTTACCGGACTGCCTGAATGGGTAGGCGTTGTGGGAATGGGTATCATTGTCATTCTCTACTGTATGACTGGTGGTATGAAAGGTGCCATGATGACAGACGTTATCCAGGGGTCTCTGATGATTGCTACTGCAGTGGTTACTTTTATCTATAGTAATGGGTGGAGGTTTCTCCAATATTAACCATACACTTCAGAGCATGAATGAGGCTTATTTGACTTTCCCGGGTGCCAATGGTTATATGCCTTGGACTTATTATATATCCAACATTGTACTGTGGTCCTTCTTTACTATGGGACAGCCGCATCTGTTTACCAAATTCTTTGCCATGAAGGATCATAAGACTATGTTTAAAGCAATTCTTCTTGGTACTGCAGGTATGTTTTTCTCTGCGACTCTGATTGAGTGGGCCGGTGTAAATGGTATCGCTTCTATTCAGAATATCGAGAAGGCAGATCAGATTATTCCAATGATTCTGCAGAGGGGAATGAATCCATTCCTGGCTTCTATTTTCATCGCAGGTATCGTGGCAGCAGGTATGTCCACTATCGATGGTATTCTGGTCACCACCACCGGTGCTGTTACCCGTGATATTTATCAGAAGATTATCAATAAGAATGCTACAGATGAGGCTGTTATGAGCCTGTCTAAGGTAGTGACTGTAATTATCGGTATCGTTGTAATTTGCTTTGGTGTATTCCAGCCAGGCAGTATTTTTGAGATTAGACCTGTTTGCATTCTCAGGAATGGCAATTTTTGTAGTGCCGATTCTGTTTGGAATTTACTGGAAGAAAGCAACAGCGAAGGGAGCAATCGCATCGGTTATAGTAGGTATTATTTCACTGTTGCTCTTTACACTCAATCCGTCTGTCAAGGCGCTGGCGATGGGCTTCCATGCATTGTTCCCGACTACCATCATTGCTTCTATTGTAATGATTGTAGTAAGTAAATTTACAGAAACTCCGCCGCAGGAGACTATTGATCGTCATTTTACAGTATAAAAGTTAGGAGGCGTATTTAAAATGTATCTTGCAAAAATGACTACAGCACAAGCAAAAGAGGCTTTTGAGAAGGATCCGATTATTGTGATTCCGGTGGGAAGCACCGAGCAGCACGGAACACAGGGTGCGTTGGGAACGGACTTTATGGTACCGTCCTATCTGGCGGATCATGTGGAGGATGTAGATAACGTAATCGTAGCACCTACTGTTCCATACGGTGTATGTCCTTATCACTTAAGCTTTGAGGGAAGTATTAATATTGGTTATGAAGGACTTTACATGGTTCTGCATGGCATCATGGATTCTCTGATGCAGCATGGCGCAAAACGTTTTGTAATTCTGAATGGCCATGGCGGCAATACTCCATCCATTGACCGGGCAGCTCTGGAGGTATATCATAAAGGTGGTGTATGTGCCAGCGTAGACTGGTGGAGTCTGGTAGCTCAGCTGGACAAGAAGTTTGAAGGCGGCCATGGTGATGTTCTGGAGACCTCAGCTATGATGGCAATTGCTCCGGAATCAGTACATCTGGAGCTCAGCAAGCCTATCAATGCACAGGATCCTTCTGAGAATATGAAAGCGGCTTATATCCAGGCAGTTAATTTCAAGGGTGGTATCGTACGTCTTGTGAGAGATACCAAAGAAATTGCTCCAAGCGGCTGGTTTGGACCTTTTGATCCGAAAGATTCTTCCGCAGAACTTGGACAGGAGGCCCTTGATTTGGCAGTATCCTATATCCGTGATTTTCTGGAAGAAATGAAGCAGATAGAACTGTCTTCCTGATATATATCTGAAGGGATGGGGGTGTCGTAAAATCATCAAATTAGATGATTGAGCGATGCCCTCGCTTTATATGTGTAAAAAACCGGAAAGAATCTTTTGAACTGTTAGATCTTTCTGGTTTTTTACGTACTTTAAGCAGTTAGTCTATGAAAAATAGGTTAGCTGCTTTTTTTTCGTCTCAAAAACAATTATTTTTGAATCAGTTATAATAATTTTATGAAATTCATCATATTACCGCTGGATAGTTCTATGCCAAATTGCACATTATAACATACAGAACAGGAGGAATGCTTATGACATTGGAACAGGTTGTACTGACAATGATTAATGACAAAATGCTTGATAATGGACAGATTTCCGAAAAACTGCATAGCAGTATCCAGAAAGACATTATAACCTTGAATACATTCAATACAGTAGTCGCGAAGAATGGAGAACAGATGGACAGTTCAGGTGAATATTGCCAGAGAATCAGTTGATTGGAAAGGAATAACATGGATATTTATGCAACCCGTGAGGAACTGAAATCCCGGCAAAAAAATATATTTGATTTGAAACTGAATGTGGCGTATTATGCCCGAGTCAGTACAGATAAGGATGAACAGAAAACCTCTATTGAGCATCAGTGGACTTTTTTTGAACAACTGATTTCAGATGTAAAGAATTGGACGCTTGTAGATGGTTATATAGATGAAGGAATTTCAGGTATTACAGTAACCCACAGAGAGGAATTCCAGAGAATGCTTCAGGATGCAAAAGCCGGGAAAATTGATCTTATCATAACTAAAGAGATCACCCGTTTTGCCCGAAACGTATTAGACAGTATACGATATACAAGAGAGCTTCTGGACTGTGGAACTGCTGTCTGGTTTAGGAATGACAATATCAATACATTAGATGAGGATTCGGAACTCAGGCTGTCAATTATGTCCGGTATTGCACAGGAAGAAAGCAGAAAACTTTCAAGTCGTGTGCGTTTCGGTCATGCAAGATCCATACAGAACGGTGTGGTTCTTGGTAATTCACATATATATGGATGGGACAAGCGAAACGGAAAATTGTTTTTGAATCCCGAAGAGGCAAAAATGGTACAGCTTATTTTTGAAAAATATGCCCTGGGAAACTGGTCTACCCATTCACTGGAACAATTTTTATGGGAATGTGGATACAGAAATTATAAAGGGGGAAAGATTGACAGCCATGTGATTGCCAATATTATCCGAAATCCTAAATATAAGGGTTACTATGTTGGTGGAAAAGTAAAAATAGTTGATCTCTTTACTAAGAAACAGAAATTCCTGCCTGAAGATGAATGGGTGATGTATAAAGACGATGGTACCCATGTCCCTGCAATTGTGGATGAAAAACTGTGGGAAGATGCAAACAGGATTATGGAAGAAAGAAGTAAAAATATCAAGTTGAAAAAAACTTCCTATAAGCAGGACAACCTTTTTACCGGACTTATACATTGTGCGGAAGATAAAGCTGCGTACTGGCTGAAAGTCAGAACTGTCCGCGGAAAAGCTGCAAAGACCTGGGTATGCAGTCATCGCATAAAACAGGGCGCAGTTTCCTGCAGATCAAAACCGGTAAAAGAAGAAATCCTGCTGGAGATGATATCGGATGTTTATAACAATCTGGCTCAAAGCAATAAAAGTATATTGCATAAGTATCTGGAACTTTATGAGAAAGAGATTAACAAAACAGAAGGAACTGAAGAAAAAATTGACAACATACAGCATGAAATAACAGTACTGGAACAGAAGAGAGATAAGCTGCTGGATTACAATATGGGCGGCTACATTTCTGATGCGGAATTTTTAAGCAGAAACAAGGTTTTTACACAGCAGATAGCAGAGAAAAAAGCGAATCTGGAACAATTGAAAAGCATGAAACCTCTTTCAAAAACAGAATTGACAGATCAGATGGACAGGATATTAGACTATGCAAAAGAATATTCCTGCGTAAAACCCAAAGATATCACCAGAGCCATGATTGAAAACACAATCAATAATATAGAAATAACTCCGGTTAATGAAAAGAAAGCAGAAGTGATGATCGTATTTAAAAGTGGAAGTCTGCACAGCTCTGAATCTGTTATTCCGGCACTGGGACAGGAAAAAACTTATACTACGGAGACAGGGTATGAATATGTTGTACATTCAGGAATTTCTATGTAGATATTGCACTCACATATGGAATTCTTTTGCGAAGGTTACGAAAAGTAAGAAGTAGTGAATATTTCAGTTTGAAATAATATATAAAACAGGTGTAAGACATGGCAAATACGAAAAAAAGATGGACAGCCGATGAAATCGAAATATTAAGAAAGTACTATCCCGCAGAAGGAGATCAGGTCTGTGAAAGATTATCCGGAAGAACTGCAAAAAGCTGCAGAATACCAGGCATCAAAAATGGAAATATCCAAAAACATTTCCTCTTCAGCAACTGTACAGAATGATGTTAAATATGTCAGATTATGGACAGAGGCAGAGGATAAAATACTCAGAGAGTATTATGCTGCGGAGGGCAGTAAGGTACGTTATCGCTTAAATCAGAGATCAGCAGAATCCTGCAGAGGAAGAGCTGCTGCATTAGGACTTACTTATTCCGGGGCAAACAGAAAATGGAGCAGCAGCGAAGATGAAATTCTGAGAAATTATTATCCGACAGAAGGTGCCGAAGTTCAGAAAAGACTGGAGGGAAGATCCAAAGAGGCATGTAATAAAAGAGCTGCCAAATTAGGTCTCTGCACACAGGGAAGAAAAGAATGGACTGCAGAAGAAGATGAAATTATAAGAACATATTACAAAGCGGAAGGCAGGAAGGCAGCAGAACGATTGGAAGGGAGAACTCTGACTGCCTGTCAGTCCAGAGCTAAGTACTTAAATGTCAGATCAGACAATAACAGACTTCCATGGACACAGGAAGAGGATGCGATCATTTTCCGATATTATGAAGAAAAAGGTGCCGGATATGTGCATACTCTTATTCCTGAAAGATCTCTTCAGGCATGCAAATACAGAGCGATGATTCTGGGATTAAGCAGGAAAACCAATGATCCATGGACAAAAGCCGAAGAGAAGATACTGAAGAAATACTACCCGGTTGAGGGCAGCAATGTTTATAAACGTCTGAATAACCGTACCAGAAATGCCTGCATCAGCAAGGCCGCCCAATTACATCTGCAATATGGACTTCCTATGTATAAAGGACCTGTATTGGATGAATGGATCATACTGGCAGTGAAACAGGGGATCACAAAAGTAAGACAATCTATGACATACAGTGAGATAACCTTTAAACCCGGAAAACTCCCTGAACTGCATCTGAGACTGGAATGTGATGAAACTGGGAAATTCAGGGTTTCTGAGGATTCTGTTCTTTTGGATGAAAAAGAATATGACAGACAACGGATTGAGAATCTTGCGGATACAATGGGGCTTCAGATAGAAAGAAACAAAATTACTTTAAACAGCAGCGAAAAAGAGATAGAAGATGATATTTTCAGACTGATAGCAGGATGTTACCTGATTTATTTCCTGCATTATTTTATGGAATTGCCATAATTGCTCTATTCTGTCTTATTTTGCTGTGAAATGAGAAAAAATTTTCAACAGGATACTGCTTGATTTATGAGATACTTTCTCAACAGTGGCATGATAATTTTCTTGCATTTTCACGCAGGTTAGAATATACTAACCAACAGAGTTAACTAAGCCGCAACTATTGTGTGATTTGCTCATTTAAATTTCTATTGAAGAACTGAGATGAATCGGAGAATTTCATCCGCTTCATCTGAAATGAGATGATGCACAGATAGCTTCAAGTCAGGGACGGAATGTTTTTTGCCCCTGATATCATATTACAGGAGGAGAAAGAAACAGATGAAGAAAAGAATGGCAATTCTGATGTCTGATGGCAATTGCGGCAAATATGATTGCTTCTGTACCGGTATGCGCGACAGACAGATTTACAGATTCAATGACTACGGATTCAGCGATCACACAGGAGGTGCAGATGATGATTCCTTTAGTGATGGATCGGGGACACCGGATTTTGCGGATGAGCAGGAGAATGTACAGGCGGCTCAGGATGAGGGTACACAAAGTGCGAAAGAACCGCCGGAGGTGACGGCAGAATATGAAATCGTATTTGGAAGTCCAACATATAAAATAAATGGAGAATTTGGTAGTGACTATGTTGATAATATTCAACAGATATCGGTAAATGGCAATAATTTAACAAAAGCATCATTATCTTCTTGGTTAAGCAAGGGAGAGTATTATTTATGTGGGTCATCGGATCAGTATATTAAATTTTCGGCAAATTCTTTTGAAGTAAACGATCAGATTGTAATCACCAGTACCGGATACAAGGATCTTACTTTAAAGGTAACAGGAACCGGAAAGCAATGGGCTGTTGAAAAAGTAACTTCACAGCCTGAACCTGAACAGACCAAAGATGCTCCAGCATTTGCGGGAGATCAAGTGAAAATTTTATATACAGACTACAAGATCATTAAACCAGCTGATGAAAATACTGATTCTGATTATATCCGTAACATCACAGAAATATCTGTAGATGGGACACCATGGGAGAAAACAGATCGTGCAGCAGCATTATTTAACAGAAAAGCATATTATCCAGACAGCAGTAATAATCGTGTTGTATTTGATTCAACTGTACTTCACACTGGAAATGTCATTACAATAAAAAGTGATGGATATAAAGAACTTTATCTTAAGGTAAATGCAGAGGGAAATGACTTCACAGTTGTTGTAACTGATTCCGATAAAACTAATATTAACGGTGCATCCAACGGAGTGAACACTCTTCATGTCAGATTAAAAGGATACTTCGAAAGCGCTGTTAAAGGGCAGAAGAAATACGATGCAGTTTCAGGTGCATCCACTTCTGTTTCATCCAACAAAAACAGTAATGTAGTTGTGGAAGCGGCAGATCTTCCGGATGGGCAGGAACCTGTTGAAACTGACTGGAAAGTGTTAAAAGAAACAGGTGTAAAAATTGATACGAAGAAAACAACGGTAAACATTGACAGTAAAAGTGGGATGGCAGGGAGGTATTCCACATATGACAGTTCTCTGTCTCTCA
>NZ_JBWJVQ010000224.1:0-11288 GCF_056339875.1 Blautia sp. ZXY-1-C6 | reverse complement strand
CAGGGAGATCCAGGGGAAGGCAAGACAACGATGGTACTTCAGATTATTGCAAAACTGACCAGAGGAGAGCCGATTTTTCCTGTTACGGATACAACGATGAAAATAAAAGAAAAACGAAGTGATGAAGTTGATAGTGGGAACGATGGTTTAGATGGCGAAGACAATATGCAGGAACAGTCTTCTATGTCACCTGTACATGTGATTTATCAGACAGCAGAAGATGGTCTTGGAGATACTATCAAACCCAGATTACTTGCTGCGGGTGCGGATTGTTCAAAGGTGATGGTGATTGATGACAGTGACCAGCCACTGACAATGGCAGATGTTCGATTGGAAGAAGCAATCGTGCAGACAAAAGCAAAAATGGTTGTCCTTGATCCGATTCAGGGGTTCCTGGGAGCAAACGTAGACATGCACAGGGCAAATGAGATTAGACCATTGATGAAGCGTATAGCAGTGCTGGCAGAAAAATATCACTGTGCAGTCATTTTGATTGGTCATATGAATAAAAACAGCAACGGCAAATCTTCTTATCGTGGACTTGGCTCCATTGATTTTCAGGCTGCTGCAAGAAGTGTTCTGATTGTCGGGCGAGTTAAGGAAGAACCGGAAGTAAGAGTAGTATGTCATACGAAGAGTTCTCTTGCACCGGAAGGAATGTCCATTGCATTCAGGCTGGATAAGAATAATGGATTTGAATGGATTGGAGAATATGATATCAGTGCCGATGAACTTCTTAATGGAGATGGCAGAGGACAGAAAAGCCAGAAGGCAAAAGAATTTCTTCTTGAAATTTTGGCAAATGGAGGAATGGCTCAGAAGAAAATTGCAGAAGAAGCAGAAGGCAGAGGAATAAAAGGAAAAACGTTGTGGAATGCCAAACGGGAACTTGAGATTGATTCTGTGAAACGTGGAAAGCAATGGTATTGGATGTTACCAGAATAAAAATGGAAGATGGCAAGATTACCATTTCTTAAGAAGAGGGAATCTTGCTACCTTGAAAGGAGAACAGATGCAAAATAGAAATGTACAGATTCCATACGAGTTATTTCTTCAACTCCTGCAATATTTTTTGATGGACAACTATGATGGTGAAGAAAAAATCCGGTTGGGCTTAGAGCAGAAACTGGATGCAATGGTGAATCGTGAAATGTATAGCAAATTCAAAACTGCACCAACGGAAGAAGAAAGAGAAAAGTTCCGGCAGGAATACCTTGACAGAAAAGGAATACAAGAGAGCTTTCGATGGTAAAGGTTCTTTCTGACTACTCTATTACAGGAGCGTGTCACGCACCTGTAGATAGCAGACAAGGAGAATGTCGGTAAGGTGTAGCCGGGAGTTAGTTGATGGCTTGTGAGTTTATAGCAAATTAGATAGTCGTGAAGGGAGAAAGATACAATGAAACAGGGAAGATTAGGATATAACAGCAGCAATGACAGATATGGCTTATTATCATCAGATTTATGGATTGATACAGGATTTCATTGCGGAGAAGGTCTGGAAGTTCTGGTTGATGATAAGTGGATACGGACAAGAATGGAGATGAATTCGGCAAGAGAATGGTATCTGGTTGGAACACCGTACTGTGGAGATTTGGAATATGTGCAGGCAAGAATACCGGAATAAGTCAGTAAGAATAGTGATGTAGAAGAAAGCCGAACAACGGGAGGAATAGCCCCCGGCAGGGCGCAAGGGGACTTTTGATGGACGGTACGGCTGTCGAAAGTGCTTTTGCGTTACTTTTGACAAAAGTAACAAAATCGCCGTATTCGGCGAAAAGTTCTTAAATATCGCCATGTCTGGCGTAAATAAAAATTATGTGCCATATCTGGCACTCAAACAGAGAAGAGGTGAGAAAACATATGATAAAACGAACAATCAGTGGCATGATCGGAGTCGGCTCACTGGCTCATAACAGACGGGATTTTGTAGCAGAAAATGTAAATCCAGACAGAGTACAACTGAACATTTGTTATAAGAATGAGAATCTGAAAGAAGTCTATAAAGAACTGTTTGATGATGCGGTGGAGAGATACAATGTCGGGAAAAGAAAGGATCGGCAAATTGCAAATTATTATGAAAAAATCCGACAGGGTAAACAGGAGAAGTTGTTCCATGAAGTAATATTTCAGATTGGTAATCGTGAGGATATGGCAGTTGGCACGACAGAAGGAGATTTGGCCGTAAGGGTACTGGATGAATATATGAAAGACTTCCAGAAAAGAAATCCGTCACTTCGGGTATTTAGCTGCTATCTGCATCAGGACGAAGCTACTCCGCATCTGCATATTGACTTTGTGCCTTATGTGACTAACTGGAAGGGAAAAGGAATGGATACCAGAGTTTCACTGAAACAGGCATTGAAAAGTCTTGGATTTCAAGGTGGAAATAAGCATGATACAGAACTGAATCAGTGGATAAATCATGAAAAAGAAGTGCTGGCAGAAATTGCAAAGCAACATGGAATTGAATGGGAACAGAAAGGTACACATGAGGAGCATCTGGATGTTTACAATTTCAAGAAAAAAGAACGCAAAAAGGAAGTGCAGGAACTGGAACAGGAAAAGGAATATTTGACAGCGGAGAATGAAGGTCTGACTTCTCAGATTGCGGACGCAAGGGCAGATATTAAGCTTCTTGAAGAAGAAAAAATTCAGTTCCAGAAAGATAAAGAAACAGCAGAAAAACGTGCAGGGAAAGCAGAAATGGAATTAAAAAAACTGGAGGATAGAAGAGAATTCCTGCAACCGGTGATGGATAATGTCAGTAAGGAAATAAAAGAATATGGAATGATCAAAACATTTTTGCCGGAAGCTACTACGTTAGAACGTGCGGTAACTTATCGGGATAAGAAAATCAAACCATTGTTCATTGAAATGAAAAATAAAATTGGTGCGATGGCTGTACAGGTGAAAGAACTCACAAGAGAAAGAGATAGTTGGAAAAGTAAGTTTCAGAAGAAAAAGCAAGAGCATGAAAAAACAAAAAAGGAACTGGCAGAAGTTCAGAAAGATTATCAGAAATTATCTGGTGAGAAAGAAATACTGCAGGAACTTGCAGACAGATACAACCGACTTTTACGCATGTTGGGGAAAGATATGGTAGAACGACTGGTGCAGGATGATATCCGGATACAGGCGGAGCTTGAGGCGAAAAAGCAGAAAGAGCAAATGCCGAAAAAAATAAGTGATCGTATACCGTGGGCGAAAGAACGAAGTGAAGAACACAATGCGCAAATTAAGAAGAATAAAGCAAAGTACAGAGGAATGGAGTTGTAAGAATATGAAGAAACAAATTTATGATGAAAAGAACGGACTGAGCTATACATTGCATGGAGATTATTATCTGCCAGATCTGGAAATCAATGAGGAAGAACCTACATATGGGAAATATGGAATAATGCGAAAACAGTTTCTGAAGGAACACAGGAGTGCCAGGTATCAGTATCTGGTACTGACCGGGAAACTGACGGAGCAGCTGAATCAGGTCGATAAAGAAGCAAGAGAAAAAGTTGAGATGCTGATGGAACAGATGGTTGAACAATGGGGCGTGACGGAAGAATTGAAGATGCATGAACAGATGGAATGGGTTAGGAGGAAGGATAATATTCAAGCAATTGCTGAAGAAATAGCATTGAAAGAAATAATATATTTATAATGCAAAAGGAATCTCTGTTCAAATATTTATTGATAATTAATATTTGAATGGGGATTTTTCATGGACAAATAAACAATGTGGAAGTATAATGAGCAAAAAAGAAGGGAGCGATTGTTATAAGAGAAGCACCAGAAAGATTTAAATTAGAAGATACAACAATATGGTCTTTTCCTGAAAGGGGAAATTGGGCTACACATTCAGGAAAATACAGAGGGAACTGGTCTCCGTATATTCCTAGAAATATTATTTTGAGGTATTCAAAGAAAAAAGATTGGATACTTGATCAATTCTTAGGCAGTGGCACAACGTTAATCGAAGCAAAGTTATTAGGACGAAATGCAATTGGCGTTGATATAAATTCTGAGGCTGTCAAATTATCTAACACAAATCTAAATTTTACTTGTCAAGAAAAATCCAAAATATTCACCAAACAAGGAAATGCAAACAATTTATCATTTATAAAAGACGAAAGTATAGACCTTATCTGTACACATCCACCATATGCAGACATTATACGGTATAGTAAAGAAATCCCAGGAGATATTTCTCATTTAAAATATAAGGATTTTTTGCAGGAACTGGAACAGGTTGCAAAAGAATCATATAGGGTACTAAAAAAGCAAGGAATATGTGCATTTATGATTGGAGATATACGGAAGAAAGGATATGTTCTACCACTGGGTATGAATTCTATGCAAAAATTCGTTGATACTGGATTTAAATTCAAAGAAATTGTTATAAAAGAGCAACATAATTGTCGTTCTACTGATTATTGGGAGGGAAAAGAAAGAAAATTCTTAATGCTGGCACATGAATATATTTTTATATTGGAGAAAGCGGACGATCATAATCCTATTTGAAAAGAAATAGTCTTTATTGAATAAAAACATATGTTTGCGAAAAAGTCTGCGATCGCTGAAATAAATGTTGATATGACTGAAATCACATGGTAGAATAACGGCATAGCAATATTTTAGAAAAAATGGTTTAGAGGTTAAAAGATGGCGGTCAGTTATAAAAAATTATGGAAATTACTTATCGATAGAGATATGAAAAAGAAAGACTTATGTGAGGCTGCAGGTATCAGTCATGCTTCAGTGGCGAAACTCGGAAAAAATGAAAATGTTACAACAGATGTGCTGGTGAAAATTTGCACTGCCTTAAAATGTGATATTAGTGATATCATGGAAATAATAGAGATTGAAAGGGAAAAGGCGTGATGGAACAAGTTTTAAAGAAAGAAAAACAGATACAGGCAAAGCCTATTATGAAATGGGCCGGTGGGAAGACCCAGATGTTAGGGGATATCATGCCTAAAATTCCTCAGAAATATGGAAAATATATAGAGCCATTTATTGGTGGTGGTGCACTGTTTTTTGCATTAAGTCCGGATAAATCAATAATCGCAGATAGTAATCCGGAATTGATTAACATGTATCGACAAGTTGCTGATAATGTAGAGGCTGTTATTTCATATCTAAAGAAATATAAAAATACTAAAGAAGATTTTTATGAAGTACGTTCGTTAGATTGGCTCAAATTGAAAAAAGAAGAAGCAGCAGCGAGAACGATTTATTTGAATAAAACATGTTTTAATGGTTTATATCGTGTCAATAAGAAGGGACAGTTTAACGTTCCGTTTGGTAAATATAAAGCTCCAAACTTTTGCGATGAAGAAGCTTTATTCGCTGCATCAGATGTGCTGAAAAAAGCAACTATAACATGTGGAGATTATTTGTCAGTATTGAAAGAATATGCAGAACCGGGAGATTTTATCTTTTTAGATCCCCCGTACTTGCCGATTTCAGAATATTCGGATTTTAAGAGATATACAAAAGAGCAATTTTATGAAGAAGATCATGTAGAATTAGCAAAAGAGGTCAAAAGATTACAGGAATTAGGCTGCCATGTAATATTGACCAATTCTAATCATCCATTGGTTCATGAGCTATACGCAGATTATAAGATTGAGGTTATCCAAACCAAAAGGTATATTTCCTGCAATGGAAGTAAAAGAAAAGGCGAGGATATTATAGTAGATATTTTGCCAAAACAAAAAACTATGTTAAAAATAGTTCCGAAACCTTTACCTGAACAGGTAATGAAATATCCGGCCACTAGATATATGGGCTCTAAAAGTAAATTATTACCTCAAATTTGGGCTGTTGCTTCACAATTCAATTTTGACTCAGTAGTGGATCTGTTTTCTGGCTCTGGTATTGTAGGTTATATGTTTAAAGCTCAGGGAAAGACTGTAATTAGCAATGACTATATGGCAATGTCAGCAACTTTTACCAAGGCAATGGTAGAAAACAATAATGTTGTATTGCCATTGGACGAGGCGAAAAAATTATTGATTGAAAAAAGAGAGTCTGATCATTTTGTAGAAGAGATATTTCGAGGCTTATATTATAAAGATGAGGAAAATAGGCTAATAGATGTTTTGCGGACTAATATTGCTGCTATTAGAGATCAATATAAGAAAGCAATTGCAATGACAGCATTGATTAGAGCTTGTACAAAGAAAAGACCAAGAGGAATTTTTACATATACTGGAGATCGGTATAATGACGGAAGAAAAGATTTGCAGAAATCTTTAGAACAGCAATTTTTGGAAGCAGTGGAAAGTATCAATAATGCAATTTTTGATAATGGTTGTGAAAATAAATCTAAACATGGAGATGCAATGGAAGTAAAAATTAAACATCCAGATTTAGTATATATTGATCCACCGTATTATTCTCCACTGTCAGATAATGAATATGTACGTAGATATCATTTTGTTGAAGGTCTGGCACGAGATTGGAAAGGTGTCGAAATACAGGAAAATACAGTAACAAAGAAATTTAAGTCATATCCGACACCGTTTTCAACTAGAAAAGGTGCTGCAGATGCATTCGATAAGTTGTTTAAAAAGTTTTCCGACAGTATTTTGATTGTATCTTATTCTTCTAATAGTCAACCAACACAAGATGAAATGGTTGCACTTATGTCTAAATACAAAGAACATGTAGAGGTAGTTCCAATAGATTATACATATTCTTTTGGAAATCAGAAACATGCTAAGACAAATCGAAATAAGGTACAGGAATATTTATTTGTTGGATTTAACGGAGAAGATGTATGGCAAAAGCAAAAACTACAATTAAAAAAATAACTCAAAATGCATGGGAGTGCACGAAGATATTTAAAACGGGTGAAATAGAGAAAAGAATTGTAAAAGATCCTATTGATATTTGGTCAATAGGCAATACTGGCGTAAGAAATCCGTGGCGAATACCAGGTGGATATAAAGTATATGTTGAATCTAACCAGGTTGGAAAAATTCGGACTGCACAAGAACAAAAATTGTTTAAAGAAAAATTATTATTAGCAGGGGAAATTGGTGGAGATCCTAAGAAAGATGCAGACGCCAGTATTACGAGAAAATATCGTTTGATGTTTAATAAATACGGTTTTGCATATCCAGAAGTCTTAAAGAAAGATGGATTTTCTCAAAAAGAGATAGGAAAAATTGATGATATTACACCAGCTGGATGGGCATTTTATCATGCAAATACTATTCAAGCTCAACAAGAATGCTTTTTGAGAGGGCTAGTTGTTCAAATGGAACCATTAGGTGAAAGAGAGACATATTCTCCATTACGGTGGGTATTGAAGATAATGTTTGATTTGTTTGAACGTACAGGTGACTATAAAATTAATTATATAGAATTTGCGGTATGTGTACAAACAAGTTCACCTAAATATGAACTGGAAACAGTTGTAAATAAAATTTTGGAAATTAGAGGTAGAAGAAAGAAATATATTAACAAAAAGAAATTTGATAGAGATTTAATACATAATGCTTGGAAGCATTATTTTAAAGAAGAGAAAAATTTTCATGAATATGCAGACATGAATTTAAGATATTTAAGTGCAAGTGGAATTTTAAAGCGATCTGGAAGAGGAATAACTGTAATGCCGGAATATAAGTCTCTTGCATATGAATTGACTAAAAATGTAATTAGTGATGCAACATTAAAGGAAAGGTACAAATTACTTTGCCAAGGAGCTCCGTTACCAACAGATAATACAGAGATTGCTAAAAAGGTGTTGGAAGATTTAATAAACGAATTGGAAATGTACAATATTAAATATGAAATACCTGATATTACATTAGACAATTCGAAAAATATCAATATTGTAAGAAGTAATCTAAAACAAAATATTGATCATTATAAAGAAGAAAAATATGCACAAAATCAAAGAGAATGTTGGTATGAAATATACGAGTATATGAAATTACTGATTTCAAATAATGGAAAAAGTAAAGAATTGGGAGAAGATTATATAATAAATGTTCCAAAAGCAGAAGCCGCAGCATATTTGGAATGGATTTTGTGGAGAGCTTTTTTGGCGATAGATCATATAGTTAATAAACCATATGATGCTAGAGGGTTTAATGTAGATCAAGATTATTTACCAATCGGAACTGCACCAGGTGGAAAACCAGATATGATTTTTGAATTTGATGATTATGTTATTGTTGTTGAAGTAACATTATCTACAAATTCTAGACAAGAAGCTATGGAAGGAGAACCTGTTAGGAGACATGTTGCTGATTTGGTACAGAAATATAAAAAACCTGTTTATGGTTTGTTTGTAGCAAATAAAATTGATTCTAATACAGCAGAGACATTTAGAATGGGTGTTTGGTATACAACACAAGATGAACGTTTGGAATTACATATTGTGCCGTTAACATTGACACAATTTAGTGAATATTTTAAATTTATTTTTACAGAAAATTTTGCGGAACCGCAAAAAATCGTAGACCTTATGTGTAATTGCGAAAATTATCGAAAAATATGTGAAGGTCCAGAATGGAAAAAGTGTATAAATGAAGTTGTTCAAATAATGACAAAAAGGTAGTGAAAACAATGGAAGAACAATATAAAAAAACTTTCGATCAAATGGTTGATTCATTAAAAATGTATCAACGATATGAATTAAAAGATAAAAATAGAAAAGATATATTAGACAAGGTATATGTAGATCCTATTGAAAATGATGGTATTTTAAATTTATGTTTGAAAGATAATACAACTGTACTTATAGGCAGACGTGGTACAGGAAAATCAACTATCTTTATGCGGATGCAGAATGAATTACGTAAACAGAATGATATAATGACGTGTTATATAGATGTAAAAAGCATATTTGATGTTGCGAAAAGAAATTATATTACAATCAATTATTTAAAAACCAGCAATTTAGAAGAAATTGAGCAATATTCAATACAAAGGCAATTTATTTTAGATTTTGTAGATGAACTTATAAATGAAATATGTAAAAATTATGATACAATTTGGGAGAAATTTAAACAAAAGTTACATATATCTAAATCACAAAAGGCTATAGATAAATTGAAAAATATACGAAAAAGGATACAAGATAATAATCATTTAAGCAACATTGAAATGCAAACTTTGCAAGAAGTAATGCATTCGAATGTAGATAATATGTCGTATTGTGACAAAAGGTCTATGAAAATGGATATTTCATTGAGCAAAAAGAAAAATATTCTAAATGCAGGCGGAAACAGGGAAAATACCTTATCAGAGGGAGAAGAAAACGGAAAAAAATATAACAGGGTTTTTGCAAGAATATTTGAAATAACATCAATAGTAACAGAAATAAAAAGTATATTACAAGAATTATCAATGCGAAGATTGTTTCTAATTTTAGATGATTATTCAGAGATAGAGCAGACTTCATTGGTTATGTTTTGTGATTTGATTGTTAATACGTTACATAATAATTCTGATAATTTTGTAAAGTTAAAAATATCTGCTTATCCAGGTAGAGTTGAACTAGGTGAATTAGACAGACAAAAGGTAGATATACGATATTTGGATTACTTTCAGCTGTATGCTGGAGATAAAAGAAATGAAATGGAAAGCATGGCCGTAGCATATACAGAAAGATTAATGGATACAAGACTAAAAATATATACAGGAAAAGATTTTGATTATTATTTTGATACGACTAAAACATCAAAAGAAGAGTACTGTAAATATTTGTTCAATATGACAATGAATGTAGTAAGACATATTGGACTTATATTAGATTACGCGCAAGAGTTATCTATAATTCAGGGAGAACGAATTACATTAAATATTTTAAATGAAGCATCGAAACGTTTTTATAAAGAAAGATTAGTGCAATTTTTTGAAGAAAGTAAAACGGCAAAGATGACATATAATGAACGAATTGAGTCATTAGAATTGAACAAATTATTAAATCAAATCATCGATAAAGAAAAAACTATTAAAACAAATATTAGAACAAACCAATATACGGCAGTAATATTTCAAAAAGAGCGTAATAATCCATATACGAGTCATTTTTATATTGCACAAGAATTAGAGCCTTATTTAGGTAGTTTAGAATTGAATTTCTTTATTAGTAAATATAATGAAATGTCAAATAAGTCAGGAAAAAAAGTTTCTATTTATGCACTTAATTATGGATTATGTATGGATGAAAATCTAAGATGGGGAAAACCAAAGGGAAATGAATACCGTACATACTTTATTGAGTCGCCCTTTAATTTCACTCCAGTTATTAAAAATTTTTTGTCAGAAAATAAAAAAATATATTGTGAAAACTGTATGCATGAGTTTAGCGAAGAAGAGTATAATCTAATGAAAAAATACGGTGGTACTTGCCTAAAATGTGGTTGTAAAAATAGTATACAGGAGAAAAGGGTACTTTCGGATGAAGAACGAAGTGAAATAGAAGAAATAGAAAAAAAGGATAATTTATTGGAGAGAGAGCAATATCAGTTGCTGAAATTGTTACAATATAGTAGAAAAGATAAAACAGCAACGGAGTTAGCACAAGAATTGGATGTGAGTTGGCAAAAAATAGGATGGATAGCAAAAAAAATAGAGGAAGATTATTGTTACCTAAAAAAAGAACCACGAAAGGGAAAAATGTATTACGTTTTATCTGATTTGGGAAGAGAATATTTAGATTCGATAACACCATGATAACAAAATCAAAAAAAATAATACAGACACAACGGAAAATCCGGATTTTCCCACACGAATCACACGAAAAACCACCATTTGTACACCGCAATACATCGGTCTGATATCGTGAAGGTGGACGTACTGTAGGATCAGGACGTGTTGCTACAATCATCGAATAATTTTAGCATAACATCTTAAATTATATATATTGAGTACCGCAAGGTACATTGTGTCCAAACGTAAGATACCCCGGAACCGTAAGGTTTCCGGGGTTTTTCTGTTGCCTGGAAACATAAAAATTATGAAAAATAATTCTATATTAAAATATGGATATTTGATGAAATCTTTGCTGTTGAATGAAGAAGAACCGTAAGCGATGAATAATCCACCGGTTTTTCAGTATCCAAAATTTATGAGATAATCCCTCTAAGGAGTGGTATCTCTATAACTTTTCCAGTTTTTTGCACTTAGGACCATTTCACTTCAGTTCTTCTGGTACCTGTGCTAATCTCACTCCAAATAAAAAACAGGAGTTGAATTTTTATGCCTAAAAGAAATCCAAGACGTACAGATAAAGAATGGTTGGATTTGATCCAGGAATGCCGGTCCAG
>NZ_JBWJVQ010000223.1:0-16540 GCF_056339875.1 Blautia sp. ZXY-1-C6 | reverse complement strand
ACTGCTCTGCAATCATTTCACTCATTTTTTCTAACATAATTTTCTCTTCTCCTTTAATTCAAGCCCCGGAATGTTTCTCTTTTTTCCTGCTCCGGTTATCACTTGTTTTTTATTATTTTTGTTAAGCAGATGATGATTCTGCTTTTTCTTGTTTTCAACCTTATCATCCGTCAGACCAGTAAATACGTCTCATTTATTCAGATTTGGTTTTATCGGGATTGATTACTTTGATGTTCAAAGTATATATTCTTCCCTCCTGTTTGTCAAGCACTATTTTATTACATTTTTTATTCCTCAAATTTAATCTGCCTTGCCACACTCAGCGCAAGTCCCATCTCTGCCATAAGGAATACGATCGACGTACCTCCATAACTGATAAACGGAAGAGTGACACCTGTATTCGGCATAAGGTTTACAACAACCGCAATATTAAGAATAACCTGCAATGCTATGTGAATAAAAATCCCACTGACCATAAGTGAGCCAAACATATCCGGTGCATTCTGTGCAATAACAAACAGCCTGTATAACAGATATGCATAAAGCATCAGCACGATAAGACCTCCAAAAATCCCCAGTTCTTCACAGATAATTGAAAAAATCATGTCATTCTGTGCCTCAGGTACACTTCCCAGCTTCTGAATACTGTTTCCAAGTCCTCTGCCAAAAAATCCTCCCGAGCCAATCGCATACAATGCCTGAATTGTCTGATACCCCCAACTGTCCGCATATTCTTCCGGATGAAGCCATACCATGATTCGTCTCAGACGAAAGCTTCCACTTCCATCAACACTCACTGTTGCATTCAGAAAAATGACTCCGATCACTGCCAGCGCAATAACAACACCTGCAATAATAATAAAAATCTTGATATCCGGGTGAGCCACAAAAATCAGTCCTGCAGTAATACAGAAAATAATAATTGCTGTACTCAGATTGTCCGTAAATACATATGCAGCCAGTGCCAGTCCGCCTCCCACAACAGCAAGAACCATACAGCCCTTTAAGGTATGGACTTTCTTTCCCATATGCACGATCATATATGGGAGGCAAGACAATAACTGCTATCTTGGCAAGCTCTGCCGGCTGGAACTGAACCGGTCCAAGATTCAGCCATCTCTGGGCACCATGCAGAAAGACTGCCCCAGCGGTGTTTTTACCAGTGCCATCAACACCAGTGCCGCTACATACAAAGCTGTGCTAAAACGGTTCAGTATCCGATAATTGAGCCTGGAAATGATCAGTGCCACCATAATACATGCCACGCTGATGATGGCCTGTTTTTTAAAAAAATACATGTCGCTTCCGTAAATTCATCTGAAAAGCCGATATAGGAGCTTGTACTGTACAGCATGATAAGCCCAAAACAGGTCAGCAGTACAATAACTGCTACCAGACTGTAATCATAATAATCTGTTTTTGTTTTTCGACGCGCCCTGCTCTTTGGAAGATGCTGTTGAAGACCACTTTTTTTGTGATTTTGTATTTTCCATTTAATCACCTGATGCTTTCTTGTTTTCTTAAAATTCCCATCTGACTTTTTTATTATAACAGAAAGCTTTTTCATAAGCAATGGGGCAGTTGCCTGATTGCATCTGCCCCATTTTAGTTTATTCACTGGTAATATCCCGGAGGTGTTTTTGTGAGCGAAGGTCACAGCCAAACCCGAGACACACCGCGCGAAATTTATGCGATTAGCATAAATTCTGTCCATCTTTCCCTTATTCTGTATGTCTCAGGTTTATGATATCTATTTCTCATCATCACTGATTTCAATCGGGTCAGATTCGAAAATAAATTTAACATTTCCGTCCATATCGCCGGATTCTGTCCGTGAATGTTGTGTACATTACATCGTCAGACTGGATTACCTCAAATCTGTCAAGAATATCCTGAAGCACTCTCCGTTTACTGTATCATCCAGTTTCTTAATACCTTCTTTATAGAATTTCTTCTGTCCTTTGTTCAGTTCTTTTGCTCCGTCATTCAGATCGCTGATACCATCTTTAAGCTGATCACTGCCATCAGAAAGCTTATCTGCACCATCCATTAACGTCTGAGTGCCGGATACAAGGCTGCCTGTTCCTGATGCAAGGGTCTGTGCTCCGGATACAAGTGTCTGGGTTCCTGATGCAAGCTTAGATGCTCCGCTGTTTAATGTAGAACTGTTCGAAGAAAGCTCATCTGCTCCGCTGTACAGTGTTCCACTGTTAGATGCCAGCGTTTCCACGCCACTTGTAATCTGACCTGTTGCAGAATTGATCTGAGACATACCACTGGTCAGGCTCTTTCTTGCGCTCTTAAGAGTCTTGGCTCCTTTTAACAGTGTCTGTGCATTAACATTATTTTCGCCCTGAAGCTGTGCAATTCCATCTGTCAGTGTCTTTCCGGAACTAAGCAGTGTATCTGCGCCGGAAATCATCTGTTCTGTGCTTGCTTTTGCAAGGCTTTCATATCCACTCTGGAGAGATTTATTTGCAGTAGTCAGCTGATCAGAGCCTGCTTTCAGCTGATCGATTCCCTGCAGCATTTCCGGAAGCTGCTGTCCAAGTCCGGTAAATAATGTACTCATCTGATTTACTACTGTAGCAATCTGGGTTCCTGACTGAGCAAGCTGGGTTCCACTTGCTTTTAATGTGCCATCATTAGAAGTAAGCTCTTTTGCACCTGCATTTAACTGTGATACAGTTTCCTGCACTGTCTTCATTCCCTGAGTTAATGCCTGTAATTGCTGTTTCATCTGTTCAATACTGCTGTTGACTGCCTCTTCCTGTGCATCTGCTGTTGATTCTGCACTGGACGCAGATGCCCTTAAAGCGTCTGCTGCTGACTGTAATGCTGACGTATCAGGTGCGGAGGCTGTAATTGTGGATGTATCAATATTAGATGCACTGTCCTCAGCTGCCTGAATAGAACCTAACGCACCATCAATCGCAGCTTCTACAGCAGCTGCTGTTTCATCATCCATATTGCTGGTATCAATATTATACAAAGCAGATTCTGCTGCTTCCAGCTGACTGCTGACTGCTGCAACTCCTGCATCTACAGAAGATGCATCTACAGAAGCCTCTGCGGAATCACTGATCCAGGATTCAATTGCATCTGCCTGACTGTTCATGGTTTCAGCACTGTCATTTAACTGTCCGGACATTGCATTTGCACTTTCTTCTATTTCTGAAGCTGTGGAAGCTCCCATGTTTTCAAGTGAGCTCTCAAGCTGGCTCAGTCCTGATGCAAGCTGTTCTACACTTTCAATATACTGGCCAACTGCAGAAGTGTAATCAGAAACGCCTGTTGTATAAGCCGTCATGCTGTCACTGAAATTAGCAATCTGATTTGCATCGATTTTAGATGAAAGAGCTGTCATTTTTTCTACAGCAGTCTGGATTCCATTTACAGCAGTATCAATTCCCGGAACAACCTGACCAATTCCATTCACTAAGCTCTTGATACCACCAGCATACTGACCCACACCGCCTGCAAGCTGATTAACTCCTGCAATATACTGCTGCATTCCGTCTGTCAGAGTAGTTGTTCCTGTTACATAGCTCTGCACACCGCCTGCAAGCTGATTGCCGCCTGCAACATATGCATTTACACCATCGGAAAGAGATTTCATCCCTGCCTCATAGTCCGCCATCTTGCTGTCCAGCGTATCTACTCCTGCTGTATATTGTTTGATTCCATCTGAAAGTGTGTCTGCCCCTGCTGTATAAGAGGAAACACCACTGTTTAAAGTCTGTGCCCCTGTATTCAGTGTCTGTGCTCCGCTGCTTAATTCCTTTGCTCCGTCATCCAGTTCTTTTGCTCCGTCATTCAGATCACTGACACCACTTTTCAGAGTTCCGATTCCATCATAAAATTCTTTATATTTGTCATTGAGTTTATTAGTTCCATCATAAAGATCTTTGGTTCCGTCTACCAGTTTTACTGCTGCATCCGTCAGATCTTTCATTGAATCCTTCAGCTCATCCAGTCCATCCACATCATCCAGATCAATATCTTTGAAAATATCTGTAAGTGCTACGGTAAATGTAGAATTCATCTCACAGTCTGTAACATCTGCTTCCACTGTAAATCCTTCAGGGATATTCACTTCATCTGCAATATCAGAAGACATATCCAGACTTTCTTTCATTCCCGGCATACCAAAACCGACAACAACATTTCTGCTTCCGTCAGAAATAACCTTACCGTTATCTACTGTAATATTGGAGAAATTATCTGTAGAAAGGATCATTCCTGTCACCATAACAAAGGGTGAATAAATATCAGTCTTTTTGCCATTCACTGTTTTGGTTGTTTTAGAAGTATTTGCATATGTCACTTCCATTTTCAGATGTCCTGTCTTTCCTGCCAGAGCTTCCGGAGAAACCTCAGTTCCATCCATATAATATTTAATTCCTACGGAAACCGGGAGATTTTTCTCTGTCTTTCCCTGATAATAAATATCCTTTCCATCAGTACTCCAGGTCAGATCATTTCCGTTCTGAGTAAATGTTTCATCACCTTTTACGTTTTTTATATCCTGAAGATCAGAGGCATCTTTCACCTCAGAATTGGAACTGTCTCCGGAATTTTTCAGCCAGTCAGATACTGTGACATCCGTTACTTCTCCTCCGGCAGTTGTATTTACATAAACGGTTTCTTCTTTCTGCAATCCATTATCACCTGTTGAAGCAGCTGCCATTACAGTACCTGCTCCGAGAACTACAGCCATTCCTGCTGCAAGCGTTGCTGCAGCTGCTTTCTTTCTGTTTCTGTTCATAATAACTTACTCCTTTATTCTATCTCTTTACAATAAGCTTCTTTTTAAAAATCCTGAATCACTGTTTCTTCTCTTTTGCCGGTTTCTTCTTGGCAAATCCAATAGATGTGTGGCAGATGAGAGAATCAAATATCATAAACATAGCCGGAAGTATAAACAATACCACCAGTGTACTGATCACAGCTCCACGTGAAAGCAGGTTTGTGATACTTCCAATCATATCTACCTGTGTATAAAGACCAACTCCGAAAGTTGCCGCAAAGAAGCTGCAGCCACTAATCACAATTGACTTCATGGAAGTTTTATGTGCGATGGCAATGGATTCTTTCTTACTCTTTCCAAGACCACGTTCTTTCTGGTATCTGCTGGTCATAAGGATTGCATAGTCAACAGTAGCTCCCAGCTGGATACAACCGATAACAATGCTTGCTACGAACACCACTTCCTTTCCCTGATAATAAGGAACGGACATATTGACAAAAATCGCAAACTCAATAACTGCAACCAGAATAAACGGAAGCGAAATGGATTTAAACACAACCATGATAATAATGAAAATTGCCAGGATAGAGATAGTATTTACAGTCTTTAAATCCACATCCGTAACATCCTGAAGATCCTTGGTCAGAGGTGCTTCTCCGATTACCATAGATTCCGGACTGTATCCTTTTACAATCTTCTGGATCTCATCAATCTGATTGTTTACCTCGTCTGTGGCTGTTTTATATTTGGAGCAGATAAATTCCATCTCGTACTCATCGCTTTCCAGCATCTTCTTCAGATTACTTGGGATCATGGTATCCGGGAATGCCGCACCTACGAAAGAGTCCATTCCAAGTGCCCATTTTACACCATCAACATCCTTGATCTGGTCAAGCATTTCTGTTTTTTCTTTTGATGTCAGACCTTTCTTTAATAACACCATATGAACATTATTCATATCAAAGGTTTCCTGAAGTTTGGCATTTGCCACATTACTGTCCAGCGTGGAAGGAAGTGACTTGTCAATATTGTAGTAATTCTTCAGATTGTTATTTCCATGAATTGCCGGGAAAAGCATTACCAGAAAAATGATCAGCCATACTTTATAATGCTTTGTAATAAAAGCAGATGCCTTATCAAAGCTTGGAAGCAGCGGCTTATGTGTTGTTTTTTCAATGGCTCCGTCAAAAGTAAGCACCAGAGCAGGGAGCAAAGTAACACAACACAGAACACCGATAACAACTCCCTTGGCCATTACGATACCCATATCACGTCCAAGTGAGAAGGTCATAAAGCAAAGTGCGATAAATCCGGCTACTGTTGTAATAGAACTTCCGATTACAGATTTGAAGGTTGCATTGATGGCATGTGCCATAGCCCTCTCTTTATCACCCTCAAACCGCTTCTTATTCTCCTCATAACTGTTCAGCAGGAAAATGGAATAATCCATGGTAACACCAAGCTGCAGGACTGCTGTCAGTGCCTGAGTGATGTATGAAATCTGACCAAGAAAAATATTACTTCCAAGATTATACAAGACTGCAACACCAATGCAGAGCAAAAACAAAACCGGAACTACCAGAGAATCCATTGCAAGGAGCAACACTATCAGAGAAAGGCAGGAAGCAATCACAACGTAAATCGGCA
This sequence comes from Blautia sp. ZXY-1-C6, assembly GCF_056339875.1. Taxonomy (NCBI): domain Bacteria; kingdom Bacillati; phylum Bacillota; class Clostridia; order Lachnospirales; family Lachnospiraceae; genus Blautia; species Blautia sp. ZXY-1-C6. The sequence continues at coordinate 10,143 of NZ_JBWJVQ010000223.1, read as the reverse complement.
TTTCCTTAAGTGCGATCTGTTTGATATCAGTAACAATGCCTGTCATTCCACTGACAAAACAATTCTTTGAAGTAATCTTACGAATCTGCGTCACAGCTTCCATGGAAGTTTCTGATGATGTTGTATTATCAAACAACGCGATCATCATAGTTGCATCTCCGTTAAAAAATGCCTCTCTCAAATCCTTCGGAAGCATTTCTACAGGAACGGAAACATCCAGGACACTGTCATACCACAGTACTTTTTTCACGTGATCAACTGCTTCGATTTTCTCTTTCAGAGCAGCTACATCCTTCAGTTCCATATCCTCCACCACTATCATGGAAAAGGCTCCCATCCCAAACTGATCTACCATAATGTCCTGTCCATCAACTGTCTCAAGGGTATCCGGCAGATAACTCAGTACATCGTAGTTGATTCTGGTCGCCGCCATACCGAGATATGAAGGGATCAGCAATGCAATTCCGATGATAATGATCAGTATCTTGTGTTTTGCAATCCACTTTCCTACCTTAATCATCTTTTTCTCCTCTTCTTTCTTTATTATTGATACTGTTTGATCATTCTATGACTAACAGTCATTTTTTATTTCATGGAATGTTATATAACAAAAATGACTTTCAGTCAATAATCATTCTTCACAATTTGTCTAAATTTTTCCAGAACAAAAATGTAATATTGACTTTCAGTCATTTTTGTTTAAAATAGTAATTATATATGATCACAATATAATTACAAAGTAAGCTTATGTTGCTGTGAACAGTAAGACGCTTATTGCTTTTCGCAAACTCCGCAGCGGGACTTACCTGATTCGGTTAAAATGTTATGTATACAGTAGAGGAAGGAATGAATCTGAAATGGGAAAACTGGAGCTGAATAAAAAGAAGAAAAAAGATGCTCTTTTCAACACTGCCTTTGAACTTTTTACGACGAAGGGACTTACCAAAACTACAATTTCAGATATTGTAGATCAGGCCGGGGTTGCCAAGGGGACTTTTTACCTCTATTTTAAGGATAAATATGATATCCGGAATAAACTGGTTTCCCACAAGACCGGAGAATTGTTTTTCCGGGCCCATGAGGCTGTGCAGAATGCACATATCAGCGAATTTGACAGGCAGGTACATTTTATTATAGATTACATTCTTACTGAGTTGAATAAAGACCGTACTCTCCTGCTGTTTATTTCAAAGAATCTTGCCTGGGGTGTCTTCAAGGGTGCTTTTGAGGAAAAAATGCCTGACGACGAATATAATTTTTATCAGTCCTATCTGGATATGCTTGCTCAAAGCGGACTACATTATAAAAATCCGGAACTGATGCTCTTTACGATCATTGAGCTGGTAGGTTCCACCTGCTACAGCTGCATTCTGTATCAGCAGCCTGTGTCTCTGGCTGAGTACCGTCCTTATCTGCACAGGACTATTTCAGGAATTATGGAAACTTTTTCACAGGATCATACTACATGTGAAATTTTGTCTTCCGACACCAAAACACATGTGGACCATACAGCATAATCACTATGCAACCCTCATAAATGATACATTTAAAAAGATTGCTGTAAAAAAGGCAAGCCTCCGGAGGTTTGTCTTTTTATAATTTGTAGATTTCCAGATCATCAGGAATCCAGAGATTTCCTTTATAATACTGTCTGCCTTCTTCTGTGTAGAGCTCCTTTCGTCTGGAAATATTTTTATCCTCTGTATGATACAGAATCAGATTCTCTGCTTCCAGTTTCTGTGCCAGCTCACAGGCATCCTTTACGGTAGAATGATGTTTCTCATATGGTTTGAATTTATCTGCCTGGGAGAACAGACAGAATGCTTCATGAAGAAGCCATGTGCTGTTTTTGGCATATTTCTGTTCACATTCATTATATGGCTCATCTCCACAACAGGTCAGCTTCTTTCCCTCTGCATACTCCATGCAGAACCCAAACTGTTTTGCCTTTGTAGACAGAATATCAAAAAATGTCACCCTGTGTCCCAGAATCGTTCTATCTTCTCCGTCCTTTACTTCTTCCAGATGGACTTTGTCTCCGATAAATTTCGTTTCCTTTGGTGTGAGAAGCATCTCTGCCATCTGTTTCAGCAGGCTGATCACTTCATCATGTCCATAGATAGTCACTTCACCGCCAAACTGTCCTCTTGCCATTCCCTGACAATACATACGAAGCATCCAGATGATTCCAAGCAGATGATCGATGTGTTTATGTGTCACAAATATAGTTCTGATTTCTTTCCAGCTGATTCCTGCGTCCTCCAGCTGCTTCAGAATTGTGTTTCCGCCACCTCCGTCTATCATAAAATATTCTTTATCTTCATTTAGCGCAAAACAGGTGTTATAGCATTTCGTCACCTTTGCATTTCCGGTTCCCAATATTGTAAGTTTCATCTTTATGTACCTCCCGACTTTCTTTGGATGCTGACACTTGGCAGGCAGCAAATATTTCCTATATATAATAGCATATTCTAAAGTAAAAAGGAATCTGTCTGTCAGACGATATGAATCTTCGTTACTGTTCACTCCGTTCACAGTAACTTAGCCAAAATTCATTCCAGATTGCCTGCGGCAATGGAATTTTGGCTTGTATGTCTCGGGATTTTGGCATATTCATGCCAAAACACCTCGCGGGATAGTGGTATGTGAACAGTAACGAATCTTCACTATGGCAATGAAATTTCGCCTTGTATGAGCACGGTTTTATGAGCATGACATAAAATATAATGTAAACAGTTTTCAGAGAAGGGAATTATATATGGAAAATTATCGGATGGGATGTTCCGGCAACCGCCCTTATAACCGTACCTGCGGTATGAATATGCCTCAGCCTTCAAATAGAAATATGAACAGTTCCGAATGCTCTGTCAGAAACACGACAGACTGTAGCTGTACTATACCGGGTGTCAAAGAAAAAAAACATAAAATGTTTTCGCATCTTCAGTATCTGGAACCTGCAATGGCATATGTTCCCTGCCAGAAGTTTACAGAGAATTTCCCACTGCAGTATGCATTAAATGTAGGAACCATTTTCCCACAGTTATGCAAACCATTTTGTGGAAAGAGAGGTATTCGAAGATGAAAACAGATTGCTCCCAAAAACAGTTATTAAACCGTATCGATCAGGTCAGTTTCGCAGTCAATGATATGACTCTGTACCTTGACACACATCCCTGTGATGAAAAGGCTCTGACTTACTGTCACGAACTTGTGCAGGAACGAAAAAAGCTATTAAAAGAATACGCCGAAGCATATGGTCCCCTGATTATCGACATTACAGATCAGACCGGAGAATCCATCTGGAAATGGATGGAACAGCCATTCCCATGGGAAAAGGAAGGAGCGTGCAGATAATTTATGTGGAATTATGAAAAAAGGCTTCAATATCCGATCAATATCACACAACCCAATGCCAAAATTGCACAGTATATCATGAGCCAGTACGGTGGCCCATAGTGTAATACCCTATAATATATAAGAAGTAATGAAGTTGGTACAATATCTTATGGGTAAGGGTACTCATTGTACCCATACTCTTTTTTTATTTATATTTACTTTAAATCGCAATTAAATCTTTCCAAGTAGCAGATCCGCAAATACCATCCACTTCCAGAACTTCTTTTCTGGATTCCTGATAAGCTTTCAGAGCGTAAATCGTGTTTGCATCTGCTGTCCATGTAAGTTTCAGGGCTTTGCCGTTTTTGCCTTTAAAGCCTCTGGCTCTTAAAATTTCCTGTAAGAGAAGCACAGATGTATTTTTGTCTCCTGCTTTTACTGTCTCTGGGTTAAACATGTAGCCGCCTCCTTCTGGGTTTGTTGTCTTGTCTGTTTCATCTTTATCTGCAGATAAAACAATTGAATAGTCCGGTGTACAAAATTTTGTCCCCGGAAGATTACTGTTGTAATAGCTCTTCTGGCACACCCCGCCACCATTTGCCACGATACCGGATGCTCCGGAAGTATTTCCCTCAATCGTCCAGAACCTGTCTCCGGTTACTTTTGTTACAAAACCGGTGTGGGTAAAGGTACCTTCCGTATTTAAAGATAACAATATCTCCAACTTTTGGATTGGCATTTTTTACAAATAAGACGCCTAAGGTTGGGCAGTATACATACGGCCAGTGTTTTAAGAGTTTCTTTGCATTATCCAGACCAAAAGCTTTCATGAAACACCAGGAGATAAACGCTGCGCACCAGGGCTGCCCCTGATAGGATGGTTTTATATCTCTCCAATATTTTGTATAGTTTGCTGATCCGGCATTTCCAGTCTTGCTGTCAAGCTGGCTGTTATTTTTCTTTTCCAGGTACCCGATCTCTTCTTCTGCAATTCCCAGAACTACGTTGATAGCTTCACTCTTTGTCATGACTGTGTTTTCCTTTTTTATATCTTTTGCTTCGTTATAATCTTTGTAAAATATATTTCTATCTACAGTTCCGCTGATGCCTGGTATCTTCGCTTTGCTGGAATACTGCCAGCCCACACCAAAGTCCGGCCGGAGTCGTTCCTGTAAGGTGCCGTTATCTGATGCCGGATAACGTGCGATCCAGAAATCATATTTTTTCAGATGGCTACAAATTACATTCAGGTACCAATCCACATTGCAATAAATACCAAATTTATATCCCGCTGCCGTGATAATCTTTTCGAATGCTTCTGCCAATTTATGGATCTGTTCAGCTCCAAGGCTTCTCTGATTATTCCATTCCAGATCCAGCCAGACCGGATACCGCAGTTTTTGCCCGTTCAAAACTTCCACTACTTTTCTGGCTTCGCTCTGTATCTCTGCAACTGTCATAGCATAGGAATACTTATATGCCCCAACCGGGATATTGTATTTCCGGCATTCAGAGAAGTTCTGCTCAAAGTAGCTATCTATCACGTTTCCCGCTTCTGTAATCCGCAGGATTGCGAACCCCATGCCGTAATCAGCAACTGTTTTCCAGTCAATTTTCCCTTGCCAGGCAGATACATCAATTCCTCTTATTTCCATGTCCGTCTCCTTTCATAGAGAGAAAAGGGATGGTTTCTCATCCCTTATTCGTCTTTATTTGCCTGTTTTACAATCTGGTTCACGTATGTAGAAAGACCGGCAATCAGTATTCCCTGTGTAATCGCTGTAAAAATTGCCATTGCAATATCCTGTCCGGTACCGCAGGTGCAGGTGGCAAACACATAGATCGCGCAGATTGCAATGCTGATTCCGCCAAGGATAAGCGGGATGTACTTATCCTTTACTGCCTGTGCCTGTTTGAGTGCCATTCCTACGAAATATAAGGCAATAGCTACTACGATGAGTTCCGGTTTTACATAGTTTGTGATCTGTTCCATAATCATTCTCCTTTTCTTTCCAGGTCTTCTATTCTATGATTCGCAACCTTAATATGTTCCTCCTTTCTCCGCCTTAACCGGCGGCTTTTCTTTCGTAATTCATGTTCAGAAGAATTATATCCTGTCTCTGGATGAGCAGGCATTTGATTTCTTCTTCTGACATATCACTGGCTTTATGCTGAATTCCATTAATACGGATATTTCTTGTTACCAGTTTTAATTCTGACATCTTCCTCACCTCTTCTTTATGGTATGGGAAATGATATGTATGAGTTACTGTTTATACAAATTTAAGCAGTTTGTCGAACGACTTTCGTTGACTCTCCTCTCATATGCTCTTATCCTGTAAGTACAGAGTAGTGACCTACCTGAGTACATACGATCGGAATGTCCTCAATAGTAAGTTTCAACAACTGTATTGCTTTACAAATATCTATCTGCTTCCATGAACACATTCCATTCATCTTTAGTGACAATATGCGCTCCGACCATCCCATTGCACTTGCGAAGTTCGACTGAGTGTTAAAAATCTCCACGATTCTTCCTCGTAGCTTGTTATAATCGAATGCCAACTTGATACCTCCTTTCCGGTTCAAGCTTTTGAATTATCTGTGTAATATCACGTCGTCCATTTTCTGCCAACACAAAATTCAATTTTTTTAACTTTTAGGTTTTTATTATTGAACTTTTGTATAATATGTGTTATATTTCAATTACGAAAAGGAGAACATTATGAAGAAAGAAAACACTGCAATTCGTTTAAAAACAATAATGAATATGCGAGGACTTCGGCAAATTGATATTCTTAATCTGACTGTTCCATATTGTCAAAAGTATAATGTAAAAATGAATAAGTCAGATATAAGTCAATACTGTTCTGGAAAAACAGAGCCTAACCAAGAAAAGCTTTTTATTCTAGGAAATGCATTGAACGTAAGTGAAGCATGGCTTATGGGTTTTGACGTTCCTATGGAAAGAACTCCCTATAAAGCAGAATCTGTTCAGAACTCTTCCGTCTCTGCTCAGTGCAAGGAAATCATAGAAATCTGCAATCAGTTGTCTCCTCATAACCAGAGAAAGGTTCTCGCCTACTCTAAGAACCTTCTCTCCGCCCAGCAGATGGAAGAAGATCTTCTTGCAGCTCATGCCCGGACGGATGTTGAGCAAACACCCGAAGGTGTTCAGCATGATTTGGATATTATGAATGATGATTCAAAATGGGAGGAATGATATGGCATTAGATATATTGGAATTGCGTAAACTATGTATACCTAAAAACATTCGTATTACACTCCACGCAGCTAAAAGGCTGGAACAGCGTAGGATATTCTTAAAAGATGTAATAGCCTGTATTATGAATGGAGAAATCATCGAACAATATCCAGATGATTATCCTTACCCCAGTTGTTTAATTCTGGGGATGAGCATCGAAGATAAATATCTTCATGTAGTCATCGGAAATCACGAATCGGATTTGTTCCTTATAACAGCTTATTTCCCCAGTTTTGATAAATGGGAATCTGATTTCAAAACCAGAAAGGAGAATGCATAATGACTTGTTTTTACTGCAAAGGTAATATTGAATCTTCTACAACAACTTACATGACTGATTATCAGGGATGCTATATCATTATCAAGAATGTTCCTTGTGAAAAGTGTTCTCAATGTGGGGAAGAATACTTAAATGGTGAAACACTTGAACGAATTGAAGAAATTATTCAAAAAGTTAAAGGTATGCTGACTGAAATTGCAGTTGTTGACTACAAGCAAACAGCTTAGAGAGAACCGTTTTATTTTAATCGCTAAAGGGGTGATCCCAATTGAATTACGAACAATTACTGACTGCTGCCGATCAAGAAGGGTTACTTGTTAAAGAACAACCTCTTACTGAACATGATGGCCTGATCCGGGCAGTCGCATAGCAATCCGAAAGGATATAGAAACACAAGCAGAAAAATCCTGTGTGCTTGCCGAAGAAATCGGGCATTATCGCACCAGCTCCGGAAACATTTTAGACCAGAATAAGGTAGAAAGCCGAAAGCAGGAATATCGAGCTCGGCTTTATGGGTATAATCTAAAGATTGGACTTACCGGTCTGATCAGCGCTTATGAAGCAGGATGTGGGAATCTTTATGAGATGGCTGAATATCTGAACGCTACGGAAGAATATTTAAAAGAGGCTATACAGTGTTATCATTCTAAATACGGTGTATACGCTGTTGTTGATAATTATGTTATTTATTTTGAACCATTTGCGGTGATACATATGATTTCATCAGCAGATTAAAGAACGGAGCTGTTATTACCAGATTCGCTATTGGAAGAATATAGAGATTTTACTATTGAACAGATGTCTAGAATGACTGGATATCACCAAAAGCTCATAGAACTGCGAATGAGTTCTTGAATACAGGAGGTTTTTCACATGAAAAAGACATTATTAAAATATTTTACAGTTGCCCTAATTACAATCAGCACCATATCTATGCCGCTAACTGTTAAAGCAGCTCAAAAAAGTAACATTTCCATTCGGCCAAATGTAGCATACTCTAAATATGACATCACCGGTGATGGCAAAGCTGATAAAATTCGAATAAATTTCAAGTCGGAATCTTATCTGAACATTGAGGTGAATGGCAAAAAAAGTTTTAGTTTAAACGCCCAAAACATATATCTTGTAAATGCAGATCTTTATACTCTCAATGGAAATAAACATTTTTTGAAGCTAAAATGCCAAGACATTGATAATGATCACATTGATTACGACAAATTATTGACTTATAAATCTGGAAAACTTGTATCTGCTGTCAATTTAATGTCGCATCGTAAAGGTGCTTTCAATGCTCGCCATAATAGTTTTACTCAAAAAGTTGGTGCAAATTACATTCAAATCCGTATGCAGTCAATGCCAGGAGGAGTCGGTTCTATTCAATATACCATAACTTATAAACTTTCCGGAAGCTCTCTGAAGCTTTCCAAAACTACATATCCTGTCACTTATTCCAAATCATACAATCCCCTTCTTGGTGGACAAAATATGTGGAAATGTGCAAAATCATTGAATATAAAGAACGCCCCTAACGGAAATATTATCTATACAACAGATGCTTACGAAGTATGTACTGTAAATAAAATTAAATATTCTGGCGGCAGTGCCTATATATATATCCGGGCTGAGGATGCTGATATTTCTTGGATGGGTAAGATGCCCTAATTCCTATACAAGCAGATTTTTTGAAGAATCCCTGTTTATTTAATTATCATTGCATTCAATAATGTCTTCAAAAAGTGCCCTTACTGGTAACAGCAACCAAACATTCTCGTTTGAACAGATGCCTCGAATGACGGGGAATCACCAGAAATTGATTGAATTACGCATTTCGAAATAATTTATAAACCATTTAGAAACGGAGGATAAATATTGTGGGATTATTCGATATATTCAGAGTTGGCAAAATTAAGGCCGAAAATAATTCTTTAAAACAGCAGTTACAAGAATTGCATGCTGATGAATATTTTCAAGTAAAAGCTCGCTTGGATTCTATGACCCAAGAAATTGTTGATAATAATGCGCTTATATCTAAGCAGCACGAAGAACTTTCTTCCCTTACTGAACGTTCTCAAAAAGTCAGTAAGCAGTTAAATACACAGACATCTAAAATTAATCGCTACAAAGAACTGTATAAGAGCATTGAATATGTACTTGATAATTTTCTCATATCTGATATTCAGTACAGCAACTGTCGCCTAAATCCCCATGATAAAAAGGATTTGGAAGCGCTCACTCCCTCGATATCATTATGTTTTCATTCTTTAGATGTTAAAGAGCTTCGTAAGGCATATAAAGAAAATGAGAAACAAATAGATCAGTTGATGGATCTTTACAAGTCTCGTTATACTACTAAAGCAAATAAATCTATATATTCTCTTGTTGTTATCGCTCTTAGAGCTGAACTGCAAAATGTTTTGTATAATCTGAAATACGATAAATTAGAAAAATCTATTGAAGACATTAAAACCATCTGTGCAAAATATCTTAAGATTGCTGCAGAAGGAAATCAGAGTATTGCCAGCACTCTCACGAAGTTTATTGGTGAAATGGAATATCTTTTTATCAATACTGTTAAAATAGAATACTCTTACTACACAAAGAAAGAACAGGCTCGTCAAGAACAACTTGCTTTAAAAGAACAAATGAGACAGGAAGCCGAGGAAAGAAAAGCTCTTGAAACAGAGCGAAAGAAAATTGAAAAAGAAGAAACTAAATATAAAATTGAAATTGAAAAACTTCAAGATTCTCTTAACCAGTCCTCTTCCGATACCGAAACGCAAAAATTACGTGCCCGAATTCTTGAATTACAGCAACAACTTTCTAATGTAATTGTCAAAAAAGATGAAATTACTACTTTGCAGAACGGTAAAGCAGGAAATGTATATATAATCAGTAATTTAGGAGCTTTTGGAAAGGATGTATTCAAAATCGGAATGACTCGTCGTTTAGACCCTCAGGATCGTGTTAACGAGCTTGGCAGCGCAAGTGTTCCATTTAAATTTGATGTACATAGTTTTATCTTTTCTCAAGATGCTGTTGGACTCGAAAAGCAACTCCATGATATTTTAAATGAGAAAAGGCTCAATAAAGTAAATCTTCGCAAAGAATTTTTCAGAGTAGATATTTCCGAATTGGAAAGTATAGTTACTTCTATTGATCCAACTGCAGAATTTAATAAAACTATGTTTGCAGAGGAATTCCACCAATCAGCTGAAATTGATTTGTCGCAACCATCCAATAAAACTATTTGGATAGATGAAGA
>NZ_JBWJVQ010000222.1:0-13273 GCF_056339875.1 Blautia sp. ZXY-1-C6 | reverse complement strand
ACAGTAGAGAATCTGCTGACCATGACAAGCGGCATAACTTTTAATGAATCAGGTATCGTGTCCGGAAATGACTGGCTTGGAAGCTTTCTGAATGCATCTGTCAATGGAAAACCCGGAACGGAGTTTCAATATAACAGTCTGAATACTTATGTTCTTTCTGCAATCGTGACGAAACGTACAGGAGAAACCCTGACCGAATATCTGACTCCGAGACTGTTTGGTCCTCTTGGTATCACGAAATATTACTGGGAAACCTGTCCGAAAGGAATTACAAAAGGCGGCTGGGGACTGTTTCTCTGTGCAGAAGACATGGCAAAACTTGGCCAGCTGTATCTTCAGAGGGGAAAATGGAATGGTCAGCAGCTGGTGTCTGAATATTGGATAGAAATATCTACGGCACGACATCTGAAAACTCAGAATGACACCTATGGATATGGATATCAGCTATGGATGGAACAGCGCCCGGGAAGCTTTGAATATAATGGAATGTTGGGACAGAATGTTATTATTTATCCGGATATGGATATGGTTCTTGTCACAAATGCCGGGAATAAAGAAATGTTTCAGGACTGTATCATGCTGAATATCATTCGGAAATATTTCCCTGTTAATTATCATCCCGCCGATGTTCTACCTGAGAATCCACTCTCCTATAGTCTTCTGAAACGGTTGTGCGGAGAACTGGAAAATGGAGAGAATAATAACAGAAGTACTTCTCTGCGCGGGAGATGGAAAAGAAATGTAGTTTCCAGAAGGAAGCATTCAGATAAAAAGTACAGCTACCGTATTTCAGCAGCCGTTGATCGCCCATCTGATCATCACAGTTTTATGCGGGCTGTAAGCGGCAGAACTTATGTTATGGAACAGCAGAATATTGGAATTGCGCCGTTGTTTGTGCAGGTATTCCACAATAATATGACAGATGGTATTTCTGAAATTTCTTTTACTTATGATGCGGGAAACTTTTACGTTTCTTTTACCGAAGGTGAGGTAATCCATAAACTTCCTGTTGGATTTGGAAGGGCTGCGGATGGATGTGTTGATCTTCATGGAGAACATTACCTTGTAGCTACACTGGGAGAATTTGCAAGGGATGAAAACGACATCCCAGTATTAAAGCTGGAGATTACTTTTATAGAAGAATGTGTGAAACGAAAGGCGCACATTTTCTTTCATGAAGATGATGAAATTGAGATCAGATGGAACGAAACACCCGGTAAAAAAATGATTCTGGCAGGACTGAGTTCTATTACTGAAGAACTGTCAGGAAACTTCCTGTATAATTCGCTTCTGGGAGATCATAATATTACGACGACAGAACTGCTGCACCGGCTTATGGAACAGACGATTGAGCCTGCTGTAAGGGGATATCTGAAGAGTTCGAAAGAAACAGACAGTATTGATACAGATGAGTGAATATAATAAAGTCTCATATACAAAAATGCATTTCTCACTAAACGATTAAGATGAGAAATGCATTTTGCATTTTACAGGTTGATTTTATTTATGGTATGAATTATTCACGAGGATTGCTATAGTTCTGTTTAGTCCTGTTTTACATTAAAAGCTTTCATTCCCGGATATACTGCGCTTGCGCCGAGCTCTTCTTCGATACGGAGAAGCTGGTTGTATTTTGCAACACGTTCGGATCTGCTGGGAGCTCCGGTCTTAATCTGGCAGGTGTTCAGTGCTACTGCAAGGTCTGCGATTGTTGTATCTGCTGTCTCGCCGGAACGATGAGAAGAAATTGCGGTGTAGCCTGCTTTGTGAGCCATTTTAATTGCTTCCAGTGTTTCAGATACGGAACCGATCTGGTTTAATTTGATCAGGATCGCATTACCTGCGCCAAGGCTGATACCTTTTGCAAGTCTTTCTGTATTTGTAACAAACAGGTCATCACCGACAAGCTGTACTTTGTCGCCAAGTCTGGCTGTAAGTTTCTGCCATCCTTCCCAGTCTTCTTCATCCAGACCGTCTTCGATAGAGATGATCGGATATTTTTCGCATAATTTAGCCCAGTGCTCAATGAGCTCTTCGGATGTATACTCTGTGCCGGCTTTTGGAAGTTTATAATATCCTTTGCCTTTTTCACTCTTCCATTCAGAGGAAGCAGCATCCATGGCAATCCTGAAGTCTTTGCCTGGTTCATATCCGGCTTTCTTAACTGCTTCAAGGATTGTCTCGATTGCTTCTTCATCGGATTTCAGTGCAGGTGCGAAACCACCCTCATCACCTACTGATGTAGCAAGTCCGCGTTCTTTCAGGATAGAAGCAAGTGCGTGGAAGACTTCTGCACACCATCTTAAGCATTCTTTGAAGGAAGGTGCCCCAACTGGCATGATCATAAATTCCTGTACATCCAGACCGGATGATAATGCGTGGCATCCACCGTTTACGATGTTCATCATTGGAACTGGAAGACGGTTTCCGGATACTCCGCCAAGGAAACGATACAGCGGAATCTCAAGAGAAGTTGCTGCTGCTCTGCAGCATGCGATAGATACTGCAAGGATTGCATTTGCTCCAAGTTTGGATTTATCTTTTGTTCCGTCTGCTGCGATCATAGCTGCGTCTACTGCATAGATGTCGCTTGCATCGAGACCTTCGATTGCTTCGTTGATTGTTGTGTTGATATTCTCTACTGCTTTCTGTACGCCTTTTCCAAGGTAACGAGCTTTATCTCCATCTCTTAATTCCAGAGCTTCGAATTCTCCTGTAGATGCACCGCTTGGAGCTGTTCCTCTTGCTACAGTGCCATCCATCAGATATACTTCTGCTTCTACTGTCGGATTTCCTCTGGAATCCAGAATTTCTCTTCCAATTACTTTCTCAATTTCTAAGTACATGATAAATCCCCTTTCTGGTTTTGCATTTGGACTCCTGGTACACCGCAACTGGGATGTACCGGGTGGATCATATCTGAGGTACGGTTTTTCAGCAGAACCGTGATTTCAGCAAGTACAGATGTGATCCGGTGTTCCGAAGAATTCAGCAGTCTTCGGATGGAGTTCAAATGATTTAATTCACACGAGAGTTTACTATATCTAACTCTGTTAGTTAGTATATTCTAACTTTTATAAAAATGCAAGAGGGAAATTGGTGGGATATTGAGAAAGTATTTCAGAAAAAATATAGATTTATATTTTAGTTTAAGATTTCAAAATAATTAAAGTAAAAAAATCTTCAGATATCTAAAATAACTCTCAAATATCTGAAGATTTTTTATATTACATAAACAAGTATTTAATTAATGAGGGCATTTTGCATATGTAACAGTATTATCGTATTTAGCATTAGCGCTATATCCACATTTTTCGCATCTTTGGCATTTATATATTTTCTAACAGTACATCCGCCAGAAGAATTTTTGGAATGTGTATAAAAAGTTGCCGGAACCATACTATGTGTACATAATGCATAGGTGTCTGATGATTTTTGTGCTACTATCTGATTTCCATCTGCATCAACATATACCGTATCACCTTGAGAAAAATCAATAGATTTTATTATACTTTCATTTACATCATCAAATCCAAAATCATATATTGAATCATCAGAAACGAATTCTTCAAAACTTTCATCCGACGATTCGTACTGGCTGATACGCCATTACCGTCCCAGCGCTCGCCGCAACTGTCAACTCCACACTGCTGCCATAATTCCTCTCTGTAACATCCCTTTTCTCTTTTCCTTCATCATGTAGTTGATCCTCCTTTTTAATGTTTTAAAATCCTTTCCTTCTTTATTGTTTTTATGTCCGGAAAGGTTATTTTTCCACACGGCTGGGCGAATATCAGAAGTTGCGGCTTCTAATACCAGCAAACTTGCATAGTCTTGACGTTTTTCTTTTGTACAGCCATCGACGGCTACACTGTCACTGACTATTTCTGCTGTATCTATGTAAAGGAAAAGTAAAAGATATGCCACAGGATTCATCCAGTGCAGGCACACAACGCAAAAGGCATAAAAGTTTTACTAAATTGTCATGATTTTTCAAATGTGTATGTTCATGCTTATATACCATAATAAAATCCAGGATGCAGAGGAAAGCTCTACTGGAAACACAATCTTCTGACCGGAAAAATCCAATGGTACATGGACCACAGATCTCATCTGGAATCAGATAATAGGTGAGATTATCTCTGGATTTTCAATCTTTTCAAAGATATAGTTCCGTATAGAATGTGCACCTCTCCAGTATTTAACAATCTCATAGATTGCAAAGATAATAATTCCTGTTAACCAGATTCTGGCAAATAGATTAAACCATTGAGGTATCCATATGTACTCACCCTGCTTTTCACTCCAGAAAGCCAGAGAACCTGACATATAGGAATCAGCTTTTCTACCAATTAACATTGTTTCTGGAAGTGCATCTTTTGGAAGCAAATATTTAACCAACTGCACAGGTACCAGATAAAAGAACACACCTGTCAGTAGTAATCTTCTTCCAGAATGTAATTATAGTTTCCACGCTGGATTATATACAAAAGTAAACAGATCACAACAGGAATACTTCCTGCAATGGACATACAAACTAACAGTTCCATTTAAACATCACATCATTTCTTCTTAATATATTCTAATAAATATTCTTTCTCTTCCTCTGTAAGTTTCTGATCAGAGGTCAGAGCACTGACAAGGATGTTCATATCAGGAACTATATATCCTGATGCGGATGACCTGAAAGTGTGTGCAGATTTGGCAGCTTCAGTTTCACCCTTTTCTTTAGCAAGTTCATTTAACTTATCATACAGGTAGCGGTTTCTCAATCCAAGAACAAACATAGATGCCGGGTATAGTAAGGATACTACAGCAGCACCAATCATGTATAAAGTAAATGTATGTGTATCGTTTACCGGAGGTTTGCTCATAAAGTTAATAAAGAAACCAATACCAGAAAAAACGGTAAATAAAATCCAACAGACAAGTTCTATTTTCTTTTTCATTCTTTCGTCTCCAGATCATTAATAATTGTAAATTTCTGTCATTTCTTAACTACAGTTAGTCTACCATATTTTGCACAAATTAAGCAACTGATTTTTATGAATTTATCGGACTTCTTACCGTCATTATTCGAGATTTATCGAGAAATTGCACAATAGATTATGGACTTGTGTTACATTTTTTGAACACTTCTTCCATAGCGCGTCATCCGAGGACTGCAAGCTCCTTCTGATAAACTGCGGAGTAGTTATTTGGTATAGAGCCACGTAGCGAAGCGGTAGATTTTATCCGCTTGACAAATACATTTATCAGATATATTTCTGAAATGCTCTCAATATGCAAAAAAGATTCCATTTTTCTATAAATCATTCAAATCCATGACTATTGATTTCATCTACCAGAGACACATCTCTGAATGCAACAAGGTGTCTGATAAAGTAAAAAGCCAGGAAAGAACTGTTCAATCACTGAACAATTCCTGCCTGGTTTCTCATGGAAAATTAAAACGTATTTTTATTTATGAAGAAAAGAAAACAGTCCTTTTTTCTTTTCATATGGCTCTGATGTAATGCCTTTTACTTCATATCCTGTAGCACTGATCGCTGTTTTTAATTTTGCTTCGTCTACCGGTCCGTCTGAGATGATCACGGTTTCTCCTTTGCTGTGGGAAGATGTAACTTTATCTACCTGGAAAGCTTTTCTCACTGCATCATTTACGTGAGATTCACACATACCGCACATCATGCCGTCTACTTTTACAGTTGTTTTAATCATGTTGTTATCCTCCATTTCTATTATTACAATACTGTTAAAAGCATGATCTGTCATTATAAATTAGAACTCACTAACAGAAATTATAGCATATGTTTTTTTCTTTTACAATAAGTGTAAGTTTTAATTGTAATTAAAATTTTATGCTACTTTTTTGCTTTAATTTCAGTAGTTTTATGCCAATGCCTGGGCAAGAGCTTTCTGAATTGCTCCAAGGATTCCCTCTGAGGAATAAGTGGCACCGCTTGCAGCATCAATTCCGTCTGCTGACTGATTTCCCATAATCTGAGGATAAATAGTTTCCCATGCATAATCAAAGTACTCAGGTGAATCACTGTTACTCTGTTCAATAGATGCAATCTGACCGCCCTGAATCGTTACGGTTACATTTACTCTTCCACTGTATCCGTAGCTTGAGCCTGTATAAGTTCCGTCAATATATGGTCCTGTAGGTTCCGGCGTAGGCTCCGGAGTCTCTTCCGGTGTTGGTGTGGGAGCTGGTGTTTCCTCTGGTGTTGGAGTGACTTCTGGAGTCGGAGTTTCTTCCGGTGTCGGGATTGGGGTTGCCTCAGGAATTGGCGTAACTGTTACTTCTGGTGTTGGAGTTGGTGTCACTTTTGTGGTGCCTTTTTCTGCCTGCTTCTGAATATCTTTCATTGCGTTTATGATACCCTTTGAAGAGTAGGTTGCACCACTGACAGTATCAATGCCATCGACAGACTGATTCTGAATGATCTCATTTTCCAGGATGTCCCATGCTTTCTTAAAGAACATAGGCGTATCTGTATGCTCTGCTTCCAGAGACTTGATCACACCTTTTTTAATCTTAGCTGTCAACGTAATTGTCCCACTGTATCCTTTACCGGTTCCTGTATAGGTTCCGTCTTTGTAAATCTGTTCGTCTCCCGGCTTCGGTATTGGAGAAGGTTTCTTTGTCGGTTTCGGTGATGGAGTGGGAGTTGGCGTAACAACTGCCTGATTTCCTGATGGAATTGCCTGTGACAATGCATTCTGAACCGCAGTAATAATTCCGTTTGAAGAATAAGTGGCACCACTGACTGCATCTACGTTCGGAGACTGGCTTGCAAGAATTTTGCTGATCACACCCTGTGCATTTGCAAAATAGGAGGCTGTTTCGTTTGATGCATCTACAATATTGATAGCTGCAATTTTATGGTCAGTGACAGTTACCTGAACAGTGATCGTTCCTCCGAAACCGGTTCCGGATCCTGTATAGGTACCATCTGCATATCCACCGGCAGGAACTTCTGTAGTTGGTGTGACTGTGCTTCCTGCACCACCCCCTGCTGTACCTCCATTTGCAGAGGAACCTGTAGATGAATTTTTCTTTGTTCCTGTTTTAATCTTACTTGTTTTTTTTGATGTTTTTGAAATTGAGGTTCCATTGGTTTCAGAAGAGTCTTCTGAATCAAAATCCTTACCTGCAGTTCCTTGTGAAATCAATTCTTTAATCTCGTCAGTAGACATAATATTATTATTGGAAACCGATGTAGTCTCCACAGGACTTTTATCTGCCTGATAACAGGTTACACAGACTGCTGCAAAAACTGCTGCCGCAGGAATAAGCTTTAACCATGAACGGAAACTGTCCTGTTTGGGTTTCATTTCCGGAGTCTTATTATTTTTCTGCTCATTATTTTTGTCCATAAATTTCTCCTTCTTCAATAGTTCCAGGAAATCATATTCAAATGATTTCTTTTCAACTGTATAAAGTTTTACAGTTGAAAAGAAATCCTGCCCTTTCTGGTGGGATACAGGATTTCTTTCCTCTTGTCTGCGAATCCGATTGCAAATATCCGCCTGACTTCAGTCAGGTCAGATTATTTTACAGTTACTTTAACTGTTTTGGTTACGCCATTGCATGTTACTGTGATCTTGGCAGTACCTTTTTTAATACCTTTAATTGTACCCTTGGATGATACTGTAGCAATTTTCTTGTTGCCGGATTTGTATGTAACTTTTCCTGACGGAGCTGCTTTTGCTGTGATCTTAGTTGTTTTGCCGACTTTTACAGATACAGATGTTTTGCTCAGTGTAAGAGTTGGATTTTTAACTGTTACTTTGCAGGTTACCTTTACATCTCCGCATTTAGCTGTGATGACTGCACTACCTTTTGCTTTTGCAGTAACTTTACCGGTTGTTTTGTTTACGGCTGCAACTTTTGGGTTACTGGAAGTAAATGTAACTTTTGGTGCATCTGCTCCTGTTACAGTTGCCTTCAGTGTAGTTGTTTTTCCTTTGTAAACAGTGGCTGTTTTCTTGTTGAGAGTTACTGTTACCTTCGTATCTGCTTTAACAAGAGCCTCTACTGCTGCGTTCAGATGAGCTGTAGCTTCATCAACCTCTGCCTGAGTTGGCTTTTCTTTTGCAAGAAGATCCTTTGCTTCCTGAAGCTCTAACTGCATTGCCTTCCAGGAATCTGCTGTGTAATCTGCTTCTTTTAAGGCTTCTGCTTTTTCTACTGCTGCTTTTAATGCTGTTGTATCTGCTTCTCCTGCTTCCGGTTTTACGATGTTTGCATCTGTTGCATTAACTTCAAATACAGTATCTGCATATCCCATTGCATATACGGTGATTTTCCATTTGCCGGTTCCATCTGTTCCTTTTGGAAGCTGGCAGCGGTAGGAATCTGTCAGACCAAGCTGGATTCCCATTGCCTTGTGCATCCAGTTATCTGCTGCAAATTTTGTTCCGTAAGATGCCAGAACTTTATTACCATTTCCGTAGTAATCCCATTTTACAGCATACATTTTAGCACCAAGAGCACCATATCCGTCACCTGTAATATCTACTCTTAAGAATTCGCCGTAACTTCCACTTGCTTCTTTTACTGTTGCGGTAACATTGGATGCTGTCTGGAGTGCCTGATCTTTAAGTCCGGAACCTGTACCGTTTGTTCTGGCCTTGAATGTGAATGTTCCATCGGAACCTTTTACAGCTTCTTTTAAGCCGTTTGTTTCAGCGGTAACATCCGCAACTGCACTATAGGACTGCAAATTGTTTTCTCCAAATCCTCCGGCAACTGTGCTTCCGTCTTCCACAACCTTGAACTGGGATTTGAAGGCTTCATAATCTTCTGCTTTTACTGCGACAGGTACATATTTCAGGCCTACTACGTTATAATGGTCGAATTCTACAACACTTCCATCAGCTTTTGTAATCTGTCCTCTTTCAGGCTGATTCAGCTTTACAGTTGTTCCGTCTGTAAGAACTGCATCATTAGCTGAGGTCCAGTAGGAAATCTCATAAGAACCGCCGTTTTTGTCATACATGATTGCTTCACACTGGTAGCTTCCTCTGTGCAGGCCATGGTTTACAGTAGCTCTGGTTACTGTGTCGAAACCGCCTTTGTCAAGTTCATCATGGCTGTCTTTTGTTCCATTGGAAGCTGTGTTTGCAGCATTATAAACTCCCTCAGATGCCCAGTACTGTGCCCATGTCAGACCTGCATAGACATATTTGTAGCCTGTTTCTGCTGTTGCAGCGAATTCATCTTCTGCTGCTGCCTGATCGTCAACAAAAGGTGTTTCCTCATCGCCTGCAAAAGCATCAGCGGTGTCATCTGCTGCATCAAACTCATCTGTCTGTGCCTCAGTCTCCACAGCAGTATCAGATGTAAAATCCGCAGCCATAACCGGTAATCCTGAAACCATCATTGCTGCACTTAAAATTGCAGGAGCTGCCATTTTGATTAAATTTCCCTTGCGCATACCTTTAAATCCTCCTGAATATGAGTTAATAAATATATTTCCAAACTGTCCGGAAAACTGAAATTTTTGACAGTTCAGAGATCTTTATATAGATAAACCTATTCACCGATGGAATAAGTATCTTTCAGTAATTGAAATCTTTCTTTCATGCCTTCCGTCATCCAGACATGATCAGAATCATCTACGAACAGTCCGTCTGCATTGTATTTCTTCAAAAGTTCTTCTGCCTTTTCTTTTCCCAGTACAAAGCATGCAGTGGAAAGTCCGTCTGCGTTCAGACCGTCATCACACACAACCGTCACAGATGTGAGACCGCTTCTTGCAGGATATCCTGTAGCAGGATCCAGTATATGATGATATCGAACACCATCTTCTATAAAGTATTTTTCGTAATCTCCGGAAGTAGATAAAAATTCAGTTATTCAGAGTAACTACTCCCAGGTAATCACCTTCTGTATCCCGCGGATCAGTGACAGCTACCTGCCAGACAGAGCCGTCAGGTTTGCTTCCATAGCTCATAACACTGCTGCCGCCGAGATTCAGGATCATGCCTGATACATTTTTATCTGCATCAAGAATCTTCTTTGCTGCATCGCAGCCGATTCCCTTACCTGCAGCCCCCAGATCAAGAGTTACTCCCTCCGGCATGGTAACTTTATTTCCATCCAGAGTCACCTTGTCATATCCTACATTTTCAAGCAGGGAATTTAATTCATCATCTGAAGGAATATGCGGATCCTCTCCGTCAATGTCCCACAGGCGGATCACTCTTCCCATAGTAGGATCCATGGCTCCGCCAGAAGCTTTCGACAAATCCAGTACCTGTTTTAAACAGGTGGCAGTTTCATCAGATACCGTTGTTGTATTCCCGGCATTTTGATTGATCTGGTATATCTGAGAACTTTCTTTTGTCCAGGAGATCCAGTTCTCTTCTACATCTTTTAATGCAGAGATTACGTCTGCTGTGATGTCCTCACCTGTTGTGTAAAGAGTCTCTGATACTACGGTGTCCATAGCAAAGTCTGTTTTGGTGTATGTGTTTATTTCAGAGTTTCCCCATGCAGTCCGGGATGTACATAAAAGAGAGGCCGTAATGAAAAGTCCCAGTACAAAAGAGCGTTTGTTTGTCATATATTTCTGATTCCTTATCCTCTTATTGTTATCATCAACTAACTCTATAGACTATATCACTGTCGGAAAAGTATGTCTACCAATACAGTTAGTTCTTACTAATCAAATTTTTTCAATAAGTTAGCAGTTGCTAATTTTTATCAATAATAGTGCCTGTATGAATATTTTTCCTTGGGCAGACTGCAGTGCAGGCGTGACAGCAGATGCATTCCCCTGAATGTGCAGTATCACCGTCAATATCCAGGTGTGCGGGGCATCTCTTCTTACAGAGAGTGCACTTTGGCGCACAGTTTGGACGATTTCGTTTGAAAAGTGCTCCCGGGATGATCGGCATGATTGCAAATACTGCTCCCATGGGACAGAGAAACTGGCAGAAGAAACGCTCCTGTGTACACATTCCGGCCATGATCAGGATCAGCAGAACTGTTCCCACAATGTAGGTAGATTTCGGCAGTCTGCCTGTTGTAAGCATGGAGAATACATCCCATGGACTCATTCCCTGTAATTTAGAATAGAATCCTGTCATGCAGGAAAGAAGCAGGAACGCAAGGAGTACATATTTTACTTTCTGCAATCTGTGTACACATTCCTCCGGATATCCATGTTTTTTCTTTTTTCCAAAGCATTTCGCACGGATAAACGCGGTAAGCTCATACAGAGCATCTCCCAGTGAGCCAAACGCACAGGCATAACCGCAGAAATGACGCCCGAACAGAATGGTAGTAATTAACAGTAACGCCGTAATATCCAGAAAAGAGTTCCAGGTTACGCTCTGCTGTCCTCCGATTGTAAGAAAGATGGATTTGACTCCTGCAAATGCCGTAGAAAAAAGGGAGGGCGCTGCTATAAAAAATATAAGCTGTATGGCGGCACGGATCAGCCGTACCTTTCGTTGTTTCTTTTTCATGCGTTTTCCGCCTTTGATAATGCGTCATTTACTGCTTCTAAGATACCGGTAGAACTGAAAGTTGCTCCTGGGAAAAGAGTGCTGCAACATCCCTTGTGCTTCTTGCTCGCTAATCACACTGTGTTTATGACATTCTCGCCCTGTGACAGATAGAGCATCTGTCCTCACCCGGTGCACTGACTACACTGACTGCTGTAATGGTATCATCTTCCAGAGTCACCTGAACAGTCATCGTTCCACCGTATCCGGTTCCTGAACCTTCAAAAGTACCGTTCTTATATACATTATCAGAATCATCGGCATCTTCAGAATCTGCCTGATCTGCATTTTCTTTATCCTCTGCAGAATCCTTTTCAGATTTATTATCAGCTTCCGAAGATACATCAGAAGAAGCATTACTTTCTGATGCTGTTTTTCCTGTTCCTCATAAGTTTCCTTTAATGCTGTAAGGATCTGGTCCTGCTGGTTCTCCAGGCTCTCTGTTTTGGCAGTCAGATCTGCAATATTCTGGGCCTGTTCTTTATCCTTTACTGTTCCGTTATAGAAAAATACCGCCATGATAATCAGCAAAAGTGCGATCAGACGCAGATAAAAATTTTGATTATTCACGTTGTTTCCTCTCCTTCATTTTTTTATTTGCCGGATATGATATCTGTTTTTGGATGAAGCAAAACTTAATCATAACTAACTTTAAAAGTGTATCATTTTCGTATACAAAAATCTATATATAACAGATTTTGCTAATGTTGTTTTTTTTTCATTAAGATGACCCCGGAACAAAATCCGAGGTCATTTATTGTGTGAATTATTTACCTGTTATCGTTTATTTTACTTTTACTGTAAATACCTTCTTAACACCATTGCAGGTTACTGTGATTTTGGCAGTACCTTTTTTCTTTCCTTACAACGCCTTTGGAGCTTACTGTTGCAATCTTGCTGTTGCTTGACTTGTAAGTAACCTTTCCTGATGGGGTTTTTACTTGCGGAAATCTTTGTTGTTTTTCCAACTTTTACAGTTGCTGAAGATTTGGTAAGTTTCAGGGATGGATTTTTAACTGTTATCTTACAGGTTACTTTGTATTCTCCGCAGGATGCTGTGATCACTGCTGTTCCTTTTGCCTTAGCAGTTACAACACCTTTGCTGTTTACAGCAGCCACTTTTGTGTTGCTGGACTTCCATGTGATTTTATCTGTAAGGTTTGTTGTAACTTTGAGAGTGGTTTTTGTGCTGCCTTTTGTATAAAGAGTCTTGGAAGAAGTATTTAATTCAAATGTGTTTTCTGCTTCTTTATAAGTAAAAGTAAGATTATTCTTATATCCCACAGCAGTTATTTCGAAAACAGTTGTGTCTGTCACCTGAAGATCTGTGAGATCAAGAGTTCCATCTTCTTTTACAATGATTTTGCTTCCTTTTCCTGTTGCAGCATATTCTGTATCATCAACTTTTACTTTGCTGATGCTCTTAATGTATGCAGAGAACTCTTCTGCTGTAGTGCCTTTTGCTGCAACCAGTTTTGTCTCGTTACTGTCATAAGAAGCCGGCATTTTGTTTGTATTTACTGTAAATTCAGTTACAATGGCTGCATATTTTCCGCTGGCATCTGCAATTTCAACCTTATGTGTTCCCAATGCAAGAGCTCCAACTGCAAGTTTTCCGTCTGTGCAGGAAACCACTGTTTTGTCTACAGTATACTGTGCCTTGAAGTCTGCCGGCAGAGCCTGGTCAAAGGTAACTGCTGCAGATGAGTCTGTATTCATAATATCTGCTACTGTTGCCTTAATTCCT
>NZ_JBWJVQ010000221.1:0-46482 GCF_056339875.1 Blautia sp. ZXY-1-C6 | reverse complement strand
GTCCTTACTCTCTGGTAACACAGCAGCCACTGGGTGGTAAAGCACAGTTCGGTGGACAGCGTTTTGGTGAGATGGAGGTTTGGGCACTGGAAGCATACGGTGCATCCTACACACTGCAGGAAATCCTGACAGTAAAATCCGATGATGTTGTTGGACGTGTTAAGACATACGAAGCAATCATCAAGGGTGACAATATTCCTGAGCCGGGTATTCCGGAATCCTTCAAGGTTCTCTTAAAAGAACTTCAGTCTCTTGGTCTGGATGTGAAGGTACTCAAGGATGACAATACAGAAGTACATCTTCTTGAATCTGTAGATTACGGTGACACAGACCTTCGTTCTGTCATCGAGGGAGATTCCAGAAGACATCATGACAGAGAAGAAGACTACGGCAAACATGGCTATACAAAGCAGGAGTTTGACGGAGAAGAACTCGTTGACATTGACGAGGATGAAGATGAGGATGACTTCATTGAGCTGGATGAGGCTCTTGAAGACAATGACGAAGAGTAAGAAAGGGGAAAGAATACATGGCAGAAACAACTAACGCCAATGAAACATATCAGCCAATGACTTTCGATGCCATCAAAATCGGACTGGCGTCCCCTGAGAAAATCAGAGAGTGGTCAAGAGGCGAGGTTTTAAAACCTGAGACCATCAACTACCGTACCTTAAAGCCGGAGAAAGACGGACTTTTCTGTGAAAGAATCTTTGGACCGAGCAAGGACTGGGAGTGCCACTGTGGAAAGTACAAAAAGATTCGCTATAAAGGTGTTGTCTGCGACAGATGTGGTGTAGAAGTTACCAAATCCTCTGTACGTAGAGAGCGTATGGGACATATCGAGCTGGCTGCTCCGGTATCCCACATCTGGTATTTCAAAGGAATTCCGTCCCGTATGGGACTGATCCTTGACATTTCTCCGAGAACTCTGGAGAAAGTTCTTTACTTTGCTAACTATATCGTACTGGATCCGGCTAATTCCGGACTCCAGTACAAACAGGTACTTACAGAGAGAGAATATCAGGATGCACGTGAGGCTTATGGGTATGATTTCCGTGTAGGTATGGGTGCAGAATCCATCAAAGAGCTTCTTGAGGCAATTGATCTTGAGAAAGATTCTGTTGAACTGAAAAAAGAATTAAAAGATGCTACAGGCCAGAAACGTGCCAGAATCATCAAACGTCTGGAAGTTGTAGAATCCTTCCGTGAGTCTGGAAACCGTCCTGAGTGGATGATCATGACAGTGATTCCTGTAATCCCGCCGGATCTTCGTCCTATGGTTCAGCTGGATGGAGGACGTTTTGCTACATCTGACTTAAATGATCTTTACAGAAGAATCATCAACCGTAACAACCGTCTGAAGAGACTTCTGGAATTAGGTGCACCGGATATTATCGTTCGTAACGAGAAACGTATGCTTCAGGAAGCTGTTGATGCCCTGATCGACAACGGTCGTCGCGGACGTCCTGTAACAGGTCCTGGAAACAGAGCCCTGAAATCCCTTTCTGATATGCTGAAAGGTAAATCCGGACGTTTCCGTCAGAACCTTCTCGGTAAACGAGTTGACTATTCCGGACGTTCCGTTATCGTTGTAGGACCGGAACTTAAGATTTATCAGTGTGGTCTTCCGAAAGAGATGGCCATTGAGCTGTTCAAACCTTTCGTTATGAAAGAGCTTGTTGCCAACGGAACTTCGCACAACATTAAGAACGCCAAGAAAATGGTTGAGAAGCTGGAGCCTGCTGTATGGGATGTTCTGGAGGATGTTATCAAAGAACATCCGGTTATGCTGAACCGAGCACCTACACTGCATCGTCTTGGTATCCAGGCATTCGAACCGATCCTTGTAGAAGGTAAAGCGATCAAACTGCATCCGCTGGTTTGTACCGCATTCAACGCTGACTTCGATGGTGACCAGATGGCCGTACATCTTCCGCTTTCACAGGAAGCACAGGCAGAGTGCCGTTTCCTTCTGTTATCACCGAACAACCTGCTGAAACCTTCTGATGGTGGTCCTGTAGCCGTTCCTTCACAGGATATGGTACTTGGTATCTACTATCTGACTCAGGAAAGACCTGGAAACAAGGGTGAAGGCAAGTTCTTTAAGAGCGTAAACGAAGCAATTCTTGCTTATGAGAATAAAGTAATCACACTGCAGTCCAGAATCCATGTTCGCTGCAGCAAGACAATGCCGGACGGATCCGTTCTGACCGGTACAGTAGAATCTACACTTGGACGTTTCCTGTTTAACGAAATCCTTCCACAGGATCTTGGTTTCGTAGACAGAAGTGTTCCGGGAAATGAACTTCTTCTTGAGGTTGACTTCCTGGTAGCCAAGAAACAGTTGAAACAGATTCTTGAAAAAGTTATCAATACTCACGGTGCTACAAAGACTGCTGAGGTTCTTGATGCGATCAAAGCTACAGGTTACAAGTATTCCACACGTGCAGCCATGACTGTTGCCATTGCCGATATGACCGTTCCGCCGCAGAAACCGGAGATGATCAAACAGGCTCAGGATACAGTAGACCTTATCACAAAGAACTACAAACGTGGTCTTATCACTGAAGAAGAGCGTTACAAAGAAGTTGTTGATACATGGAAGAAGACTGATGATGAGCTGACACATGCTCTGTTGTCCGGACTTGATAAATACAACAACATCTTCATGATGGCCGACTCCGGTGCCCGTGGTTCCGATAAACAGATCAAACAGCTTGCAGGTATGCGAGGACTGATGGCCGATACAACCGGTCACACCATCGAGCTGCCTATCAAGTCTAACTTCCGTGAAGGTCTTGACGTACTGGAATACTTCATGTCTGCCCATGGAGCTCGAAAAGGTATGTCCGATACCGCTCTTCGTACAGCCGATTCAGGTTACCTGACAAGACGTATGGTTGACGTTTCTCAGGATCTGATCGTACGTGAGACAGACTGCTGTGAAAACAGAGATGAGATCTCAGGTATGTATGTAGAATCTTTTGTAGATGGTAAAGAAGAGATCGAAGGACTTCAGGAGCGTATCACAGGTCGTTTCTCCTGTGAGACAATTAAGAATAAAGATGGCGAAGTTATCGTAAAAGCCAACCATATGATCACACCGAAACGTGCTGCCCGCATCATGAAAGAAGGCGTGGACAACCAGACAGGCGGATCTATCGAGAAAGTTAAGATCCGTACAATCCTTACATGTAAATGTAAAGTTGGTATCTGTGCGAAATGTTACGGTGCGAACCTTGCAACCGGCGAGCCGGTACAGGTTGGTGAATCTGTCGGTATCATCGCTGCTCAGTCTATCGGTGAGCCAGGTACACAGCTTACCATGCGTACTTTCCACAGTGGTGGTGTTGCCGGTGGAGATATCACACAGGGTCTTCCTCGTGTCGAGGAGCTTTTTGAGGCAAGAAAGCCGAAAGGTCTTGCCATCATCACAGAGATTCCTGGTGTTGCTGTTATCAATGACACTAAGAAGAAACGTGAAGTTATCGTTACAGATCAGGAAACAGGTGAATCCAAGACTTACCTTATTCCATACGGATCCCGTATCAAGATCACAGACGGACAGATCCTTGAAGCAGGTGATGAACTTACAGAAGGTAGCGTAAATCCGCATGATATCCTGAGAATTAAGGGTGTACGTGCAGTTCAGGATTATATGATCCGTGAAGTACAGCGTGTATATCGTCTCCAGGGTGTTGAGATCAGCGATAAGCATATCGAAGTTATCGTTCGTCAGATGTTGAAGAAAATCCGTATCGAAGATAACGGAGATACAGAATTCCTTCCTGGAACACTGGTTGACTTCCTTGAATACGAGGACGTTAACGAGCAGATGGAAAAAGAAGGCAAACAGCCTGCAGATGGAAAACAGGTTATGCTTGGTATTACCAAGGCATCTCTTGCTACAAACTCCTTCCTGTCAGCCGCTTCCTTCCAGGAAACAACTAAAGTTCTGACTGAAGCCGCTATCAAGGGTAAAGTTGACCCGCTGATCGGTCTGAAAGAGAATGTAATCATCGGTAAACTGATTCCTGCAGGTACCGGTATGAAACGCTACAGAGATGTAAGGCTCAACAGCACAATGCCTGAACCGGAAGTAAAGGTTGAAGATATAGCCGAAGAACTTACGGAAGATGAAGAAATCAAAGATGATGAGATGGTCACAATGGATGAAGAACTTCCGGAAGACGAAGAATTCGATGTTGAAGAATCTGATGAAGAAGAGGCTGCTGAAGACGAAGCTGATGATCAGGCTTCAGACGATGCAGAAGACAACGAATGATCCAACGGAGTAGATAACTTATCCGGACTGATTTGATATGAATTCACAAGAGAACTATCTGTGCCGACAGATTTTGCCGGCGAGGTAGTTCTCTTTTATTTTCCGGAACATTCCATTGCCGAAAAAAGAGAAAAATACAAAGAAACTGCTTTTTGTGTTATAATACCAGTACATTATGAGCAGGTAATGAACTGTGAAGTATTTTTACAGTTATGATAAATATACATTTTTGTTTCCGGTAACATCTTGTAAAAAGCATTGACCGGGACAGGGAAGGAAATAGAAATTGAACAGAAATGGAGGTGCAATATGGATAAAGAACTTCCGGTTTCAGCATGGCCGGAATGGAAAATCATAGAGAAAATCGGCGAAGGCTCTTTTGGAAAGGTGTATAAGGCACAGAGAACAGAACGTGGAAAATCTTTCTATTCTGCTATCAAGATCATCAATATACCCGGAAGCCAGAGCGAGTTGAACAGCGTACGTTCTGAAACAGGGGATGAGCAGTCCACAAGACAGTATTTTCAGAATCTGGTTGAGGAATGTATTCAGGAAATCAGTACCATGGAATACTTTCGAGGAAACTCTTACATTGTCTCTGTAGAAGATTTTAAGGTTATGGAATATCTGGATGTCATTGGATGGGAGATTTCCATAAGGATGGAATATCTGACAAGTTTTATGGATTACTGTGCGGAAAAGCAGCTTACTGAGAAAGAGGTAATAAAGCTGGGAATGGATTTGAGTAAGGCACTGGAATATTGCCGGAAACTTAAGATCATTCACAGGGATATCAAGCCGGAGAATATTTTTGTATCCAGATTTGGCGATTTTAAGCTTGGAGATTTCGGAATTGCACGTGAACTTGAGCGAACCATGAGCGGATTTTCCAAGAAAGGTACTTACTCTTATATGGCGCCTGAGATGTATAAAGGTGAGAAATATGACAGCAGGGTAGATATTTATTCTCTTGGGATTGTGCTGTACAGGCTGATGAATCATAACAGACTGCCATTTATGAGTCTGGAAAAACAGTTTATCACTTACAGGGATAAGGAAAATGCATTAAATAAGCGTGTTGCAGGAGAGCAGATGAGTGCACCTGTGGATGCAGGAACACAGTTTGCCCGTATTATCATGAAGGCCTGTGCTTATGATCCTGCACAGAGATATCAGACACCGGAGGAGCTTTATAGTGCGCTGGATGATCTGAAAAATGGAAGATCTGGCAGAATCCGGCAGTTACAAAACGGTGTTCAGAAAGCAGGAACGGATAAAACAGAATCATATAGTGCAATTGCACAGAACGGCAGAGCAGCACAGAATGTTACATCAGATGCCGAAAATGTACGAAAAAGTACAGTGCAGAATACGTCAGTACAGAATACCCGGGGAAATAAAAAAACATCAGATTTTCAGAATGCTGCAAAAAGAAAACGTGCTGTAAACAATGTTCCGGCGAGCAGCTTTACAGATAAAGAAACAATGTCAGTTGTAGCAGAACAGAAAATACAGCCACAGGAAACGCCATCAGAAACAGTTGCGATAAGATCTGCGCGTGCTGTGGAAGCCAGAAAGCGAAGACGCAGGAAGAAACAGCTGCTGCGCAGGGCATTGCTTGCAATTGTGGCAGGTACAGCGATACTTATGATGGCCGCCGTCTATTACAGAGTAAGTAAAGATCATGCTCAGGAAGGACAGGAGGATAATCCGATCGCAATTCTGGATGATGAGAAATACAGCTCCACAAAATCCGGATCCAAAGATTTCTCCAAAGCTCTGGATACGATCAAGGAGCAGGCAACAACTATCACAGATAATCTGAACAGTTACGACTGGGTTGGAACAGAAGGAACTGTTCTGCGATATCTGAGAAGGGTAAAGACCACTCAGCAGGCAGATGGAAATCTGGATATTGAGAGTGAATGCATGAAAGCTCTGGTCTATCCGGCAGAATCCGGAGATGGAGTTTATGAAGAATATTTCTACTGGGGAGAGAAGTTATTCTTTGCATATATCTGGTATGATGAAACTTCAGAATATTATTATTATAACGACGGCGAACTGATAAGATGGATCGATTCCAATGGAAAGTGTCACGATAACGAAAAAGATAATGAGGAATTCGTGAAACGTGGCGAGAAATACTGGAACAATTCATTGAAAGCATTGAAGGGAGAAGGAACAAAGACAGATAATGGCAATGTATCAGATTGAATGTGCATATACCTGCCATACAGGAAATATCCGGGCAAATAATGAAGATAATTTCTGGTGTTTTGGGGAATCCCTTCCGGTGAACAATGAAGGAACAAAGGGTATCTGCTCAAAGATTATTTCGGGTAACAGAGTACCGGCAATGGCGGTATTTGACGGTATGGGAGGAGAAAGCTGCGGCGAGATTGCAGCCTTTCTTGCATCAGAAGAATTTGGAAAATTTTATAATGCGAATAAAAGAATGCTGAGGGATATGCCGGAAGATTTTATAGACGATGTATGTGAGAAGATGAATCAGGCAGTATGCAGATATGGAACAGAGCATCATATTTGGAGCATGGGAAGCACAATGGCGATGCTCCTCTTTACACCAGAGTCTATGTTTGCCTGCAATCTTGGGGACAGCAGGATTTATTTTATGGATGGTGGTAAGCTTCAGCAGATTTCCACAGACCATGTTTTTGGTGGTACGGCAGTTGGGAAAGCCCCGTTAACCCAGTATCTTGGACTTCCTGAAGAGCTGCAGAGACTGGAACCTTCTGTGACAGAAATCGAGCATAAGGAGGGATACAGATATCTTCTGTGTTCAGATGGAGTAACAGATATGCTTTCGGACAGTGAGATAGAGGCGATTCTGTCACAGGATATGGAAATCCCGGAGATTGTAAATGATCTTCTTAAAAATGCTCTCCAAAAAGGTGGGAGAGATAATGTGACGATCGTGCTCTGTGAAGTACAGAAGCTGGATACAGTCCGCAGAATGAAAGAATGGATGAAAAATCTGAAAGATAAAAAATGAGAGGTGGGGCAGCATGAA
The DNA here is from genome assembly GCF_056339875.1 of Blautia sp. ZXY-1-C6. Classification (NCBI taxonomy): domain Bacteria; kingdom Bacillati; phylum Bacillota; class Clostridia; order Lachnospirales; family Lachnospiraceae; genus Blautia; species Blautia sp. ZXY-1-C6. Next base: position 39,163 of record NZ_JBWJVQ010000221.1, on the reverse strand, counting down.
GAACCGTATGCAGGATCTGGATTTTGAACAGAATGTTGCGTTTGATAAAGTACAGGAGTATGAATTTACCAGAAGGGCGGCACAGAGATTTCGGCAGGTGGTAAGCCTGGACAGTTTTGAAGACGAAGATGCGGATGTTATTTTCCACTATTTATATAAAGAGATGGAACTGGTGTCCTTTGGCGACCATCTGAAGAGATATATTTATGAAAGGGCAGAGCTGGAAGAACCTTTCTCGGAGATTCCACAGGAAGTGTATAAGGAGATCGTAGTAGATTCCTTTAAGGAAACCTATACGCCCAAATCCATGAATCCTACCTCTACCAAGTTGTCGGCACTGGTGAATAACTGGCTGAATCAGGCATCTGTAAAAAGAGAAACTGTTTTTCTTCTGGGGTTTGGGTTGAAAATGACCACAGAGGATGTGTCGGATTTCCTGACAAGAGTACTGAAAGAACAGGATTTTGATTTTTACAATCCGGACGAGGTGATCTACTGGTATTGTTACAGTACGCAGCAGGGTTATCATAAAGCAGAGGAATTGAAAAAAAAATATGAGATACTCGCTCCTGTGGAAGTGGAAAATACTCAGGTTTTATACGGAAGCAACCTGTGCCTTGATACGGAGGAGAAACTGATCGATTATCTTGCCCGACTGAAATCAAAAAGAGTAGATCCCATATCTGAGAAAAGTCAGGCATTTCAGGAGTTTACAAAGCTTTTATATCATGCGAAGCAGATTATTGCCGGACTGTATCAGCATGATGAAGAGGAAAAAGGTGGGGATAAGGTGTGGACAGCAGAAAGAATTACACCTTCTGATGTGGAAAAAGTAATCTGCAGCGGAATCCCCATCAACAAAATGGGCAATCTGAAGAAAATGTCTGCCTCCATTCTGGCAAAGCATTTCAGCCAGAAGCGTTTCAGCAGGCAGAGGATTACAAATATTTTAAGCCACAAACTCCCGGTGGAGCGCTTTGACCTGATCACACTGGAATTCTTTATCGTATCCCAGGAAATGGAGGATGATGATCCTTTTAACAGATACAAGCATTTTCTGGATGAGATTCAGGATATTCTGCTTCGATGTGGAATGGGAGAGATATACATAGTAAATCCATACGAATGTTTCCTTCTCATGTGCCTTCTCACAGACTGTCCGCTGGCAGTATTTTCGGAGATATGGGAGAAGTCCTATGAAGAGGGGGAAGCTGAAGAGGCATAATGGTATAAACAATTGTACAGCCGGTGCCGGATATGGCACGAAAGGCTGTGGAACTTTTATTAAAGAAAATAAAAGGGGAAGTGATTGAGACATTGACGATTCTTCCTGTTGAATTTGCAGAAGGAGGCACAACCCGTTAAGGGATGTGCCTCCTTCTTTTAACCGAATCAAGTAAGTCCCCTGCGGAGGTTGCGAATATCTGTCTGATTTATGACAATTATCTGGATAGACTGTAGATTCAGAAGAGTGTGTTTATTCATTATAATATCCGTAGATAGCACGTGCATCTGCAGCAATGGTGCTTTGGGCTGCACCGGTATCAGTAAGATTCTGTGACATAAAGCATACTACAAGATCAATTCCTTTGGCTGTATCATAGATGATCGCTGCATCATTTTCTACAGTGTCAAGTTCGCCGGTCTTATTGGCAGTACCGACGCCTTCTGGAAGTTGTGCAGGGATCTTGTTTTTACGCTGCTGCATTTTTAAGTGATAATACATTGCATCTGCGTTTGGAAGAGTAGAAGCGGGAAGGGTTCCGTTGACAGTCTGGTATATCTGCTTTAAAAAGGTTCCACAGTCTTTGACGGATGTATAGTTGTCGCCGTTTTCTTTACCTGCGAGAAGCAGGCGGTTCATCTGGGTGCTGGTGAAACCATGTTCCTGGCAGAAGCCATTTACTTTTGCCATACCTGCAGAGTTATCGCCGTTTCCAAGCCAGTTTACCAGAGTGTTAGCAGCATCATTATCACTGACAGTGATCATGGCTGAAATATTACTGTCAATTTCGTCTCCATTGTGAGACTGGGAGAGTGTATCGTAGTTTTCGTATACAGCTCCCATAATATACAGTTTGATCAGGCTTGCTGCCTGCATGGGAGTATCGTTGATCATGCCTTCAGAATCTTTCGGCAGGTTGCAGACATAGACGGACCAGGTTCCGTTATCAGCCGGCAGCAGGGACTGTACCTGTTTCAGGAGATTGTCCATGCTGGAATCAGTGTTGTCGGTAAATGTGTTGTTGGAGGAAGGGGAAAGTGTTCCGTTCTGCTGTTCGGATTCTGAAGAGGGTTCAGCGGATTCTGACTGCGCAGGAGATGTTTCTCCGGTGGCTGCCTTGACAGAACTTTCCTGTTCTCTTAATTCATCTAACTGATCTGCCTGACTGATAAGGGTATTTGCATCAGTGGAAATCTCCTCTACGGTTTTGGAGAGTGTCTGTACTTTTTGCTGTAGTGTGACGAGATGGTTCAGTGATAAAAATGAAACAGCTGCCAGTGCAATCACTGCAACAGTCAGTATGCCGATCACTATATAGAGAAAAATAGGTTTTTCATTTGGCTTTTTATTCATTGCGGTTTTCCTTTCGTAATTATTATTGTAATCAGGATTGCGGGAACTGCGAAGCTGCGTAGCAATCCGCAGATATCAAGTCAAGGGCAAAATGCTTTTTGACACTTACATCATCATGATGCAAAGTAGCTGTCAATGCCATTTGCGATTCCCTGTACCATTGTTTTCTGGAATTCTGCATCATTCATTTTCAGATCGTCATTCTGGCTTGTCATAAATCCCATTTCGAGGATCGTAACAGGAACAGTGCTCCAGTTAATTCCTGTCATCGTGTCAGTGTACTGGATTCCAAGGTTCTGAAAACCTGTTGCAGCACAGTAGGAATCGATGATGCATCGGGATAATCGATCAGACTGTTCAAACAGTTGTGGGATATAAGGGTTATTCTGGGAGGGTGACATGGTCAGTGCCCCTGATGCAGTATGGGAATCATCGCCGTTTGCATGGATGCGGACATAGATTTCTGCGCCCTGTGAAGCAGCATATTGTGCGCGTTCCATGTTGCTGATGGCTGTTTCATTGTCTGTTCGTGTCATGACTACCTGATAGCCTCTCTGTTCCAGTTCATCCTTTAGTTGAAGAGAGACCTCCAGATTGAGCTGGTATTCGGGAACACCGCTGTAGGTTCCCTGAGTTCCGCTGGTACATTTTGCTTTCATTTCAGAAGAACCGGGACCGTTGGGCTCCGGGGCACTCATATCTACGGACTCACTCTGATGCCCTGGATCGATTCCTATTATATGTCCGTCTGTTTCGGCATCGGAGGAGAAAACGCTGGCACTGGAATCAGAAGAGGCACTGGTGCTGTTCTGGCTGAATACAGAAGGCTTTGATGAAGCTTCTTCCGGGATTTCAGCTTTTTCTTTGGTTTTCTTCTGTGTGGCTGTCTGTTGTTTTTGTTTCATGCGATTGATATTTGACTGGACTGTGTCTATGGCGGTAGTGTACTTGTCTACTGCCTGTTTGACTTCGTCGTGTTTTGCAGTGATCTGTTCGGAGATTGTATCGACTTCTTTTTCAGTGGTGAGGATCTGGTGCAGTGTGGTCCTGTTAAAGAAGATCAGGGCTATGATGCACAGGAGTCCTGTCAGAAACAGAAGGATGCTGATCATGCTGGGTTTCTTCATATATTATAGTGTCCTTTCCTGAGTTTATAGAATGTTATAGTGTGTCTGCAAGTTGATTTGCCTGCTTTAGTTGTTATTATAATAAAAGGGAGGGGGAAATGCAATTGTTAGTGAAGGGGACGCGCCGGATAATATTTATTTTGTGTGCGGTTTCGGACGCTAAGAGATATTATAGCAGTCCTAGTAAATAATGCATCTTAATCCAGCCCATCAGAGTGTGAAATCCTGCGTCAGATATCTTTGCCGTGCGTTAGCACGCCTGCAGATATCTTCCTTGTCTTTCGCACTCTGCTGAACTGTCTTAAATGCATTATTTACTAGGACTGCTATAAATCTGCAGAAATCTGCTAAAAGCATGAGCAGCCCTCTCAAACTCGCTACGTTGCAAACTTCGCTCAAACACGTGAGACGGTCTGCTCATAACGCAGATTTCTGCAGATTAAGTATCTCTAAGCATCCTGCAAATGCACACAAAATAAATATTATCCGGCGCTGGGATTCGCAGTGGGGAAGTGGCAGTAAAGTGGTTGGAGGGGGAGCATATTGTCAGATAAGTTTAATATGGTGATGTAGTGTATGAGGAAAGGATTTTTTGGTTATGATAAAAATATGAAAAAATACTGTAAAATTCACGAGAAATCCCTTGACAGTGCGAGTTTTGCGGGATATAATAAGCAAGCGTGCAAAAGGAGCGTTTAATTTTTTTGCGCGTAATTACACGAATAGCAACCGCAAGGCCCCATAGAAAAATCTATGGAGAAATAAATCGGGAGGTGAAATGGAATGCCAACATTCAACCAGTTAGTAAGAAAAGGACGCCAGACATCTGTAAAGAAATCTACAGCTCCGGCTCTCCAGAAAACATTCAACTCTTTAAGAAAGAAAGCAGTTGAACAGTCTGCACCACAGAAACGTGGCGTTTGTACAGCAGTTAAGACTGCAACTCCTAAGAAGCCTAACTCAGCTCTTAGAAAAATCGCCAGAGTTCGTCTTTCCAACGGAATCGAAGTAACAAGCTACATCCCAGGAGAAGGTCACAACCTTCAGGAGCATAGCGTTGTTCTTATCCGTGGTGGAAGGGTTAAGGACTTACCTGGTACAAGATACCACATCATCAGAGGTACTCTTGATACTGCAGGTGTTGCTAACAGAAAACAGGCCCGTTCTAAATACGGCGCTAAGAGACCGAAAAAGAAATAATTCTAAAAAGGTTTCATAAGAATTTTAAGAACTGATCCTATTGTTTAGGACAGCAGGAATTAATCAATCGAAAATTCACGGAAGACTAGAACTATGAATTTGTACGGTATTCCATATACCCTGCCGGTTGCGGGTTAAATATAGGACCTTACCAGTGCGAACATGCAATAGTTATCTGCGTGAGTACCGATGATTTAATCACAATGATTAAGGAGGGAAGTAACGTGCCACGTAAAGGACATACTCAGAAAAGAGACGTTCTGGCAGATCCAATGTACAACAATAAAGTGGTTACCAAACTTATCAATAACATCATGTTAGACGGTAAGAAAGGTGTAGCACAGAAAATTGTTTACGGTGCATTCGCCAGAATCGAAGAAAAAGCTGGTAAACCAGCACTTGAAGTTTTCGAAGAGGCTATGAACAACATCATGCCACTTCTTGAAGTAAAAGCTAGACGTATCGGTGGTGCTACTTATCAGGTTCCGATCGAGGTAAGAGCAGACAGACGTCAGGCACTGGCTCTTCGCTGGTTAACAATGTTCTCTCGTAAAAGAGGCGAGAAAACAATGGAAGAAAGACTTGCAAATGAGCTTTTAGATGCAATGAACAACACAGGTGCATCCGTTAAGAGAAAAGAAGACATGCACAAGATGGCTGAGGCAAATAAAGCATTTGCTCACTATCGCTTCTAATATAGGAGGAAAATCCATTGGCTAAAGAGGGAAGAGAATATCCATTAGAGCGTACCAGAAATATTGGTATTATGGCTCATATCGATGCGGGTAAAACAACTCTTACAGAACGTATCCTGTATTATACAGGTGTCAACTATAAGATTGGTGATACTCATGAAGGTACTGCTACCATGGACTGGATGGAACAGGAGCAGGAGAGAGGTATCACAATCACTTCAGCGGCTACAACATGTCACTGGACTCTGGAAGAGAACTGCAAACCGAAGCCAGGTGCTCTGGAACATCGTATCAACATCATTGATACCCCAGGTCACGTTGACTTCACAGTAGAAGTTGAGCGTTCTCTTCGTGTACTTGACGGTGCTGTCGGCGTTTTCTGTGCTAAGGGTGGTGTTGAACCGCAGTCTGAAAACGTATGGCGTCAGGCCGACACTTACAATGTACCACGTATGGCATTCATCAACAAGATGGATATCCTTGGTGCAAACTTCTACGGTGCAGTAGAGCAGATCAAGACTCGTCTTGGTAAAAACGCAATCTGCTTACAGCTGCCAATCGGAAAAGAAGATGATTTCAAAGGAATCATTGACTTATTCGAAATGAAAGCTTACATCTACAACGATGAAAAAGGTGATGACATCTCCATCGTTGACATTCCTGAAGACATGAAGGAAGATGCTGAGCTTTATCATACAGAGCTCATTGAGAAAATCTGTGAGCTTGATGACGACTTAATGATGGAATATCTTGAAGGTGAAGAACCAACTGTTGAGAGACTGAAAGCAACATTAAGAAAAGCGACATGCGAGTGTACAGCTGTTCCGGTTTGCTGTGGTTCTGCTTACAGAAACAAAGGTGTTCAGAAACTTCTTGATGCTATCCTTGAGTATATGCCTGCTCCAACAGATATTCCTCCAATCGAGGGAACTGACCTGGACGGCAACCCGGTAGTAAGACATTCTTCTGATGAAGAACCGTTTGCAGCACTTGCATTCAAGATTATGACAGACCCATTTGTTGGTAAACTGGCATATTTCCGTGTATACTCCGGTACAATGAATTCTGGTTCTTATGTACTTAATGCTACTAAGGACAAGAAAGAACGTGTTGGACGTATTCTTCAGATGCATGCTAACAAACGTATGGAACTTGATAAAGTATATTCCGGTGATATCGCTGCAGCTATCGGATTCAAATTCACAACAACTGGTGATACAATCTGTGACGAGCAGCATCCGGTAATCCTGGAGTCCATGGAATTCCCAGAACCAGTTATCGAGCTGGCTATCGAGCCTAAGACTAAAGCTGGACAGGGTAAACTTGGTGAAGCTCTTGCAAAACTTGCAGAGGAAGACCCGACATTCCGTGCACATACAGATCAGGAAACTGGACAGACTATTATCGCTGGTATGGGTGAGCTTCATCTGGATATCATCGTTGACCGTCTCCTTCGTGAATTTAAGGTTGAGGCTAACGTAGGTGCTCCTCAGGTTGCTTACAAAGAGACAATCACCAAAGCTGTTGATGTAGACAGTAAGTATGCAAAACAGTCTGGTGGTCGTGGACAGTATGGTCACTGTAAAGTTAAATTCGAGCCTATGGATGCCAACGGAGAAGAACTGTACAAGTTCGAATCCACAGTTGTTGGTGGTGCTATTCCGAAGGAATACATTCCGGCAGTCGGCGAAGGTATCGAAGAAGCTATGAAAGCTGGTATCCTTGGCGGATTCCCTGTAGTCGGTGTATATGCTAACGTATACGATGGTTCCTACCATGAAGTCGACTCCTCTGAAATGGCATTCCACATTGCAGGTTCTCTTGCATTCAAAGATGCTATGCAGAAAGCAGCTCCGGTTCTTCTTGAGCCTATCATGAAAGTCGAAGTTACTACACCAGAGGATTACATGGGTGATGTTATCGGTGATATCAACTCCCGCCGTGGTCGTATCGAAGGTATGGAAGATATCGGCGGTGGTAAGATGATCCGTGGATACGTTCCACTTTCCGAAATGTTCGGATATGCTACAGACCTTCGTTCCAGAACACAGGGACGTGGTAACTACTCTATGTTCTTTGAGAAATATGAGCAGGTTCCGAAGTCTGTACAGGAAAAGATTCTTGCTAAGAAAGACTGATAATTTTGATCATCTGCAGTCTGTTGGTGTTTAAAGCCAACGGACTGCAGGAGATATAACGTTATTGTTCACTTCGTTCTCAGTAACGTTGCCAAAAATTCATTCCAGATTGTTTTCTGCAATGGAATTTTGGCATATACATGCCAAAACACCTCGTGTGATAGCGGCGTGGGTGAGCTGTAATGATATAACAATTGGTAATGCAAGTTATCAAATTGTATAAAATGCTTGCAAATATTCTGATTATGCAATATAATCAAGGATAGCAAGTTTAAAACCGAAAAGATGCTCTATAATAATATAAGAGCCAATTGTTTTAAGGAGGACGTTTTAAAATGGCAAAAGCTAAGTTTGAGAGAACAAAACCGCATTGTAACATTGGTACCATTGGACACGTTGACCATGGTAAAACAACTTTAACAGCTGCAATCACAAAAGTTCTGGCTGAGAGAGTTGCTGGAAACGTAGTAGAAAACTTTGAAGATATCGATAAAGCTCCAGAAGAAAGAGAGCGTGGTATCACAATTTCTACAGCTCACGTTGAGTATCAGACAGAGAAGAGACATTATGCACATGTTGACTGCCCAGGACATGCTGACTACGTTAAGAACATGATCACAGGTGCAGCTCAGATGGATGGTGCTATCCTTGTTGTAGCAGCTACAGATGGTGTTATGGCTCAGACAAAAGAGCACGTTCTTCTTGCTCGTCAGGTAGGTGTTCCTTACATCGTTGTATTCATGAACAAATGTGATATGGTTGATGACGAAGAACTTCTTGAACTGGTTGAGATGGAGATTCGTGAACTTCTTTCCGAGTATGATTTCCCAGGAGATGATATCCCGGTAATCAAAGGTTCTGCTCTTAAAGCTCTTGAAGATCCGAACGGTGAGTGGGGAGACAAGATCATGGAACTTATGGATGCTGTTGACAGCTACATTCCAGACCCACAGCGTGACACAGATAAACCATTCGTAATGCCTGTAGAGGATGTATTCTCTATCACAGGTCGTGGTACAGTTGCTACTGGTAGAGTAGAGGCTGGTGTACTTCATGTATCTGACGAAGTTGAAATCGTTGGTATCAAAGAAGAAACACGTAAAGTAGTTGTAACTGGTATCGAGATGTTCCGTAAACTTCTTGATGAAGCTCAGGCTGGTGATAACATCGGTGCACTTCTTCGTGGTGTTCAGAGAAACGAAATCGAGCGTGGACAGGTTCTTGCTAAACCAGGAACACTTACATGCCATACAAAATTCACAGCTCAGGTTTACGTTCTGACAAAAGATGAAGGTGGACGTCATACTCCATTCTTCAACAACTATCGTCCACAGTTCTACTTCAGAACAACAGACGTAACAGGTGTTTGCAACCTTCCAGAAGGAACAGAAATGTGTATGCCTGGAGATAACATCGAAATGACAATCGAACTGATCCACCCAATCGCTATGAGCCAGGGTCTTACTTTCGCTATCCGTGAAGGTGGACGTACTGTAGGATCAGGACGTGTTGCTACAATCATCGAGTAATCACTGACTAATATATATTGAGTACCGCAAGGTACATGTGTCCAAACGTAAGATACCCCGGAACCGTAAGGTTTCCGGGGTTTTTCTGTTGAACAGAAGATTAAAATAAGGCTGTAAAGAATAGCGAATAAATTAAAAACAGGCAGGTATGGGAAGAAAATGAAAACCTTCGCATATCTGCCTGTGATACTGTTATGATACTATTTCTGTTCGTTATTGGAAAATTTCTGTGTTAAAAGTTCATCTCGTTTACGGATTCGTGTCTCAAAATCCAGTTCTTCAATTTCTTTATGGGTGACAGGTTTGGAAGTGTAGTATTCCAACGTCTGCTTTTTCCACATATCAAACATATCTTTGCCCGTGAAATAAGATTCCAGGCTTTCTCTGTTCTCCTGCAGATCAGCAAGAAAATTACACATATCTGCGTTTAAAGAATGTTCCGGATCATTTCCATAAAAGCGAAGTCCGGCATACCATTTCTGTGTTTCTGTTTCTATATCACCGGGAAGTTTATTATTTATATCCAGTTCATACCGGAGTTCATTGGATTCATTCATCTGCAGTAAAACCCAAAGAATATCGCTGAGAGTAGAAATCTGTACTTTATTTTCAGATAATCCAAATAACCAGTCCAGTGAGACATGAAATTTCTGAGCAATAGTCAATAACACATCATTGGAGGGAGTAACCACACCATTTTCATAACTGGATAAAGTTGACTGACGTATACCAATAGCTGCGGAAAAGTTTTTTTGATTCATCTTCAGATCAGTTCGTAGCTCTTTTATTTTTTCTGAAATAGATGATTCCTGCATATTATCCACCTCCTTAAAAGCTATGATTAGTATATCACAAATGATAAAAATCAACAATATAGAAAAATATCATTCACACAGATAAAAACCATTGACAATGATTATTTAAAATGATATAGTATCAGTGAAAATGATAATTATAGACAAGGAGGAAATGATATGCAGAGACAAAACTATATGATTACAGCGGAAGAAGTTGCAGAGAGCATGGGGATTTCACTTGGATATGCTTACAAGCTACTTCGCAAACTGAACAAAGAGCTTGCAGATCAGGGATATGTGACCGTTGCGGGCAAGATACCGAGAGCATTCTGGGAAAAGAAATTTTATGGATATTCCCAGATTGCAATGTAAAGGGGGGGGGAGAAAGTATGGCAGCATACAAAGATGAAGAAAGAGGAACCTGGTATGTTTCATTTTATTATGAGGACTGGACAGGAGCCAAAAAGCGAAAAGTAAAAAGAGGATTCCGCACTAAGAAAGAAGCATTAAATTTTGAAGCGGAGTATAAAAGAACAGCGAAAGCAGACATGGATATGACAATGGGAGAGTTTGTAGAAGTCTACTTCCGAGACAAGTCTCAGTCATTGAAGGACAGGAGTATCAAGAATAAAAGAGATACGATGAAGGCTCAACTGTTACCGTATTTTAAGGACAGACCAATGAACAGTATTACACCAGCAGAGATTATCCAGTGGCAGAATACGATTATTGAAAAAGGATATTCAGATGATTATCTGAAAACAATACAGAATCAGATGACGGCATTATTCAATCATGCGAAGAATATCTACAATCTGGCAGATAATCCCTGTGACAAAGTAAAACGTATGGGAAAGACTTCAAAAAAGAAAATGAAGTTTTGGACAATTAAAGAATATCGGCAGTTTATGACCGGAATAGAACCGGGAAGCAAATATTATGTACTGTTTGAATTATTATTCTGGACAGGAGCGAGAGAAGGCGAAGCACTCAGCATTACACCTGCTGACATTGATTTTGAAAGGAATTTACTTCATATCAATAAAACTTACTACCGTATGCATGGAGAGGACGTGATTACATCTCCCAAAACAGAAGAATCGAACCGTACGATTTCCATACCGGAATTTCTGAAAAAAGAGATTCAGGATTATATTAGCAGACTGTATGAGTTGCCCGAAGATGAACGGATTTTTCCAATGGTTCATGAAGCGGTACAGCATAAGTTAAAACAGGTGGTTCAAAAGACCGGAGTAAAAAAGATAAGAGTACACGACATTCGTCACAGTCATGCGGCATTTCTGATCAATAAGGGAGTGCAACCATTGATGATTAAAGAAAGGTTTGGACATACGGACATTCGCATTACATTGAATACTTATGGGCACTTATATCCAGATCAGCAGAAAGTAGTGGCAGATATGTTGGATGATGAAAATATAAAAAGCTCCGGAAGTACGAACAACCGGAGCAATGTGACAAATGAGGACAAATCCACAAATGTCAACCCTAGACAAGTTGATTATAGCAGAGATTCTTCCAGAGAACAACAGATAACTGGCGAGAACAGTTGGGAAAATGGAGGAATTTATGGAACAGAGAAATGAGAATAAAACAGAATTGAAAATGATAAAGATGTCAGATGTCCAGTCTCAGACAGTGGACTGGCTCTGGTATCCGTTTATCCCTTATGGAAAATTAACGATTATTCAGGGAGATCCCGGTGATGGAAAAACTACGCTGGTATTAAATATTGCTGCAAGATTGTCTAAAGGAGAAGGTCTGGATAACGATATGAAAGTAACAGAACCCGTGAATATTATCTATCAGACAGCGGAAGATGGACTGGCAGATACAGTAAAACCCAGACTGGAGCTGGCAGAAGCGGTCTGTGAAAGAATTATGGTTATAGATGAAACAGAAAAATCACTTTCCATGATTGATGAAAGACTGGAAACTGCTATCAAACAGACTGGTGCGAGAGTGCTTATTTTAGATCCGATTCAGGCATACCTTGGAGGAACAATGGATATGAACCGTGCAAATGAAGCAAGGGATATGACGAAAAGATTGAGTTTGTTGGCAGAAAAATACAAATGTGCAATTTTATTAATCGGACACATGAATAAAGCTGGTGGAAACAAAGCTGCATATAGAGGAATGGGTTCGATTGACTTTTTTGCAGTAGCCAGAAGCGTATTACTGGTAGGAAGAATAGAGGGAGAACCGGATTTAAGAGCAGTGGTTCAGATTAAAAATAATCTGGCTGCATTTGGGCATTCCAAAGCATTTCGCCTGACAGAAACAGGATTTGAGTGGATAGGTGACTATGAAATCACAGCAGATGAGGTGCTTGGTGGAATTGCGCCAAAGGTAAATAAACTGGAACAGGCAAAGAAGATGCTGAGGGAACTGGCAGAAACATCAACTTCTGTGCAAAGCAGTGAAATCTTTGATATGGCAGAAGATTTGAATATTTCTAAAAGAACACTGGAAAATGCAAAAAAGGAACTTGAAATTAAGGCAAGACGAATCGGCAATTCATGGTATTGGGATTTAGATAAAGTTAAGCCGGAATAAATTAAGGGTGCAACATTGCAGAGTATATAGAAAATGCGGAATTAAAATGCAAGGTTGCAATCTGTAAAGACATTGCAGTGTTGCGTCCTTACATAAATTGTAAGAAGGTGAGAGCTTGAAAAACGTTATGATTCCAGAGGAGTTATTTGGAAAGATTATAAAATATCATTTACTGGATCAGGAACAGGAAGCAGATGATATAAGAAAAGGTCTGGAGAAAAAGCTGGATGCAATGGTAAATCGTGAGGTATACAGTAAATTCAAAACTGCACCAACAGAAGAAGAACGGGAAAAGTTCCGGCAGGAGTATCTGGACAGAAAAGGAATGCAAGAGAGCTTTCGATGGTAACAGTTCTTATTGATTATCTTTTTACAGGAGCGTGTCACGCACCTGTGAGAAGTAAACAAGGAGAAAGTTGGTAAGGTGCAGACGGAAAACTGTGGCTGGAATGTGAGACGGCTGTAAATTTGATAGTTGTGAAGAAGGGAGAAAGATACAATGAAACAGGGAAGATTAGGATATAACAGTAGCAATGACAGATATGGGTTGTTGGCATCAGACTTATGGATTGATACGGGATTTCACTGTGGAGAAGGTCTTGAGGTGCTGGTCGATGATAAGTGGGTAAGGACAAGAATGGAGATGAATCCAGCAAGAGAATGGTATCTGGTTGGAACGCCATACTGTGGAGATCTGGAATATGTGCAGGCAAGAATACCGGAATAATTTAGTCGAGAGAGTAACGAAAGAGATAAAATAGCCCCCGGCAGGGCGCAAGGGTACTTTTGATGGACGGAACGGCTGTCGAAAGTGCTTTTGCGTTACTTTTGACAAAAGTAACAAAACCGCCGTATCCGGCGAAGATTTCTTTTTATACTATAGCTGGTAAAGATACAAATTTATGTGCCATGTCTGGCACTGGTTTTAGAAAGTGGGGTGACGAACATGACGCTGAAACGAACAATTAGTGGTATGATCGGGACAGGTTCTCTGGCTCATAACAGAAGGGAATTTATAGCAGAAAATGTTGATTCAGACAGAGTGCAATTAAATATTTGCTATCAGAATGAGAATTTAAAAGAAGTTTATAAAGAACTGTTTGATGAAGCTGTAGAACGATATAATATCGGGAAAAGAAAAGATCGACAGATTACAAATTACTATGAAAAAATCCGGCAGGGCAAACAGGAAAAATTGTTCCATGAAGTGATTTTCCAGATTGGAAATCGAGAAGATATGGCTGTCGGAACAGCAGAAGGAGGTCAGGCTGTAAAAGTACTGGATGAGTATGTAAAGGACTTCCAGAAACGGAATCCAACGCTACGGGTATTTGGTTGTTATCTACATCAGGATGAAGCTACGCCACATCTACATATTGATTTTATTCCTTATGTAACTGATTGGAAAGGAAAAGGAATGGACACCAGAGTTTCGCTGAAACAGGCATTAAAAAGTCTTGGATTTCAAGGTGGGAATAAGCATGATACTGAGTTAAACCAGTGGATGAACCATGAAAAAGAAGTTCTGGCAGGGATTGCAAAAGAGCATGGTATTGAATGGGAACAGAAAGGCAGTCATGAGGAACATCTGGATGTCTATAACTTCAAGAAAAAAGAACGGAAAAAGGAAGTACAGAAATTAGAGCAGGAGAAAGAGTATCTAACTGCAGAAAACGAAGAACTGACAGCACAAATTGCGGAATCCAGAGCAGATATCCAGATTTTAAAAGACGATAAGGAACAGGCAATTAGGGAGAAGCAAGAAGCAGAACAAAGGGCAGAGGACGCAGAAAAAGAACTAAAAAGTCTGGAAGATCGTCGGAATGTGCTACAACCAATCATGGATAATGCCAGTAAGGAAATAAAAGAATATGGAATGATTAAGACGTTTTTACCGGAGGCAGGAACATTTGAACGTGCAGTACCTTACAGGGAGAATAAAATCAAGCCATTGTTTATCAAGATGAAGAATCAGATTGCTGCATTAGCTGGAAAGGTTGTAGAGCTTAACAAAATGGTAGAAAGCTGGAAAAATAAATATCAAAAATCTGTTGAGGAATGTGATAATATCCAGAAACAGTTAGACGATGTACGTAAGGAAAATGGAAAATTATCAAATGATAATCAACGTTTACAGGAGACTTCGGACAGATATGACAGAGTGGTGCGTATTCTGGGAACAGAAGTTGTAGAGGATGTAGTGCAGCAGGATATTAAAGAACAAAAGGAATTGGAAGAGCAGCGTCGAATGGAACAAATGCCAAAGGGAAGCGTTCTGAAACAGTTGGAATGGGCAACTCAAAAGAGCCAGATTGAAAACCAACAACGTAAGAAAAATAAAACAAAATACAAAGGATTGGAGATTTAGACTATGAAAAAACAGATTTATGATGAGAAAAATGGAATGAGCTATACGTTGCATGGAGATTACTATTTGCCGGATCTGGTTTTAAGAGAAGAAGAACCGACATATGGAAAATATGGAATGTTACGAAAGCAGTTCTTAAAAGAACACAGATCAGCAAGGTATCAGTATTTGTTATTGACTGGAAAGCTGAATGAACATCTGAATCAGACTGATCAGGAAGCTAGAGAACAGGTGGAAACGCTTATGGAACAGATGACAGAAAAACAGGGTGTAACTGAAGAATTAAAGGCACAGGATCAGATGGAGAGGGTCAGGCTGATGAATAATATAAAAGCTAGTGCAGAAGAAATTGTATTGAAAAACATGATATATGTGTGATTGCGAGGGGGATAAGATCGCTTTTTTACATTTTTGTATATTAGAATAGAACTTTAGAAAGCACTATGGTAAAATAAAGTGAAGGTAAATTGAAAGTTATCAAAACAAAGATAAAAACGCAACGTGCATCTTTGATGTGCCAGAGCCGGTAGGTAGCCCGGCCGTCCTATATAAATAGGGTAAGTAACCTGCCCCTCCGGGTTGTCCATTCTTTGTTCAATAAATTTTAGGAGGGATTTTTATGGACAAAGTAAATGGAAGATTGACGGTATATTTTGAAGAACCATTTTGGGTAGGCATATTTGAGCATATTGAAGATGGTAAATTATCTGTGGCAAAGGTAACATTTGGCGTAGAACCAAAAGAATATGAAGTGCAGGAATATATTCAAAAATACTATTTCGGTTTGAAATTCAGTCCGGCTGTTGAAGCTATTGTAAAGGATATAAAAAGAAATCCGAAACGGATGCAGCGTTCAGCAAAAAAGCAGATGCTGGAAACTGGCATTGGCACAAAATCGCAACAGGCGTTGAAATTACAACAGGAACAGAACAAACAGGAGCGTAAAGAAAAAAAACGAAAGAAAAAAGAGGCGGAAGAACAGCGAATGTTTGAACTAAAACAGCGAAAGAAAAGAGAAAAGCATAAGGGACATTAAAAGTCCTTTGAGCTTTTTCTCAAATTCGGGATTTGGAGGTATAAACAATGAGGAAATGTGAAAAGTGTGGAGCAAGTATGAAATTAGATTTAAGACTTAAAGTTAATGGCGGTGGCTATGGGATGGTTGTTCGTGTAGATGAAAAACAAAAGGCGACAACTATAGATGATGTTAGAGTTGCAGTCTGCCCAGAATGTGGTTATACAGAAATGTATTTAGAGGATTTAACGAAATTGAAATCTTAAAAGACAACTTTCAGATTTTTAGAATTAAGAAAAACGAAATTTAGGGAGGGTCTATAATTGAAATTAGCAGATTTAGCAACAGGTTCTGATTGGATAGTGTGGATTGTCTTTGTAATATTTGCTGTACTTTCTATAGTTTTACTTTCTGGACACGGAAGCTGGTTTATTTCTGGATATAATACAGCTTCAAAAGAAGAAAAGAAAAAATATGATGAAAAGAAGTTATGCAGGACAATGGGAGTTGGAATGTCTATTATAGCAATTCTTGCATTAATTATGGGCTTGCTTGAAAATATTTTGCCTGCATTTTTTGTATATATTGCATTGGGAATCATTGTAGTTGATGTCGTGGTTATTATCATTTTAGAAAACACACTATGCAAAAAGTAATAACTTCTGGTTTGAGGAATGGACTGAAAGGAAGGCATTATATGTTCTATATTTATATTATTTTTGACTTTGCAATGGCAGTGATTATGTTTTTATTTGGAATATGGTTTTATAGGTCAAAGGGACAAGCATCTAACTTCTTGTCTGGTGATAATATGAAATCAGCAGAAGAACGAAAAAAATATGATGAAAATGCTATGTGTAAGGCATATGGGAAGAGAATGATGTTTATGTCAATTCCTTTTATTGCTGGAATGATAATAGATATTTGGTATATAGGAATCGGTTGTTTAATGGCATGGGTGATATGGTTTGTTATGTTTATTCTGCTGCTTATGGATAGACATAAAAGAGAAGGTTAATTTATAGAGGAATAGAATGCTTTTGGGGTGAAAATACCGTTTATTTGTTTTAGACATACGATGTCCGGTTGAAAATTAGCGGATTCTCGTTTTATGTCGTGGTAATTTTGGTATATATTGGTAAGCTGTAAGTGGAAGAGAGGTAGAGATATGGATACAAAAAAGATTGGAGCTTTTTTAAAGCAATGTCGTAAAGAAAAGAATCTTACACAAGAGCAGCTTGCTGAAAAGTTTGGAGTATCTGCAAGAACAGTTTCCAGATGGGAAACAGGAATAAATATGCCAGATCTCAGTATACTTGTTCAACTTGCTGAGTATTACGATGTTGAGATGAGAGAGCTCCTGGATGGAGAAAGGAGCCAGACTATGAATAAAGAGATGAAAGAAACATTGGACAAAGTTGCGGTGTATGAAGAATGGGTGAAACAAAAAGCATTAAAGGCTGGAAATCTTGCATTTGCATCAATGTTTGTGATTAGTGTGTTAGCGATTATTATTCAGATGTTATTAACGGTGGATATTCGCTTGGTTTTAGGAGAGACAGCAACTGCTTTAGTAGGAGGAATCCTGTACGCCTCTATTATGGTGTACAATGGAATATGGGATAAATGTTTGCCAAAAAGTGCTACTATATGGAGAGATTTTCTCACCAGTGTGATATGTGCAGGAATTTTTACCGTCATCTATGGTGTATGCTTATTCAGAATGGGAGCTACAGAAACACAGATAACACGATTAGCATTGGGATTTCTGATTGGTATTACTATTGTGGCATTTATTATTCTTAGGCTCTTGGCATTTATTAATCGAAAAAGAAACCAGAATTTGTCAAATGTTCAGGAGAAAAAGGAAATTTCCCTATCTCAGGTAGAATGGACAAAAATTTATAATGCACAGAATATAGTAGAGACAGAACAACTTGTAGAAATGTTAAAGCAAAATGGAATAGCAGCTTTTTCACAGGAAGCAGGTGCGAATGTTGCAATGCATGGGGCACCTGGATTTGGAATATATGGTGTGGATATATTCGTGAAAACCGATGATGCAGAGAAGGCAGTACAGTTGATCAAGGAGATTAATAACCAAGAGATGAAGAAAATTTTTGACATTTTCACACATGCGTGCTAATATGATTATAGAAAAAGAGTGCTACCGATAGACGGTTAGTCCGATATATGTTTTGACAAAAATTGCCGCTTAGTTTACCAGACCAGGGCGGCTATTTTTGTGGTTTATTATTATCCTTGCCAAAGGTATATCCAAGACCAAAGCAGGTTAAGCCGAAGCTCACTACTGCAATAAAATCAACAATACTCATGGCTTAGCCCTCCTTTCCAGTGGATTCTCTTTCGAGTTTCTATGTAATCAGAGGGTCACAGTCCCTCTGCTGAAGGACTAACCGCCTACCGTTATGATAGCACCCATGTTTCGATTATAACAGTCAAGGTGGGAATCTGCAACCGGAAAGTTGACAGCTCATGAAAATCTGGCTGTGATACCGTTTTGATACTAAAAAATGAAGAGAACAGAAATATAGCGTAGAAATCCTATAACACAGGACAATAAAGACACGAAAATCACAGAAAATAATGAGATTTTAAGAACCTCACAAACATGAAGGTGGACGTACTGTTGGATCAGGACGTGTTGCTACAGTTATCGAATAATTTTAGCATAACATCTTAATTATATAAATAGAGTACCGCAAGGTACATTGTGTCCAAACGTAAGATACCCCGTAGAACCGTAAGGTTTCCGGGGTTTTTCTGTTGAGTAAAAAGTTTAAAATAAGGCTGTAAAGAATAGCGAATAAATTAAAAACGTAAGCGACGAATAATTGACGAAAAATGATAAAATCCTTATAATAAATTAGTATCTGAACAACAGATAAAATCAATTACACAAAAATTAATAACAAGAGGGAGGTCATTTTATGTTTGGTTTTATGGTAACTGCTGATGGTGGACTTACAACTGCCGGATATGTGATTACAGTTATTGCCGGAATCATTTTGTTTTTTCTGGCGATTTATTTTGCAGGGAAGAATTCAGACAAGAAAAAGCTTACCACAAGGCAACTGGTATTCTGTGCCGTAGCTATTGCACTTGCTTTTATTACGTCTTATCTGAAAATCTTCAAACTGCCGTGGGGAGGAAGCGTCACTCTTTGCAGTATGCTTTTTATTGTTCTGATCGCAAACTGGTATGGGGTCGGAACTGGTATTATGGCTGGGTTTGCTTACGGAATCCTGCAGTTTATCCAGGAGCCTTATATACTTTCATTTTTTCAGGTGTGCTGTGATTACATACTTGCATTTGCGGCACTTGGACTGGCAGGATTATTTGCAAAACAGAGTCATGGACTTCTGAAAGGATACATAATAGCTGTAATTGCCAGAGGAGCTTTTCATTCTCTGGGCGGTTATCTTTATTGGATGAGCTATATGCCAGACAATTTCCCAAAATCTCTGACAGCCGTATATCCGATCTTATACAATTACAGCTATCTGCTGGCAGAGGGCATTATCACGGTGATCATCATTTCAGTACCTGCGGTGTCAAAAGCACTGATCCAGGTAAAGCGTGCCGCACTGCAGTAGTTTGTTTTGTCTGGCAACAGGGATGTGTCGTTGCCCGGTACTCAGAACATTTGGTATAGTAATTTTGTTTAGGGAAGTGTAAGAATGACAATAACGACTTTATGCTATATAGAAAATAATGGCAAATATCTGATGCTTCACAGGATAAAAAAGCACAATGACATAAATGAGGGAAAGTGGATTGGAGTCGGCGGACATGCAGAGGGCCAGGAATCCCCGGAGGAATGTCTTTTGCGTGAAGTGAAAGAAGAAACAGGATTAACACTGACATCATATAAACTTCGAGGTCTGGTTACATTTATAAGCGATAAATGTGAACCGGAGCTTATGTGTGTGTTTACGGCCAACGAATATATCGGTGAATTAACAGAATGCAATGAAGGAGAACTTTACTGGATAGATAAAGCTGTTGTGCCGACACTTCCCACATGGGAAGGTGACAGAGTTTTTCTGGATTTGCTTCTTTCAGGAGATGAGCGATTTTTTTCTTTAAAATTGCAGTATGAAGGGGAAAAACTCGTAGATAAACAAGTAAATTTATATTAACCGAATAAACTGCGAAGCAGTTATTCGGTATAGAGCCGCGTAGCGAAGCGGATGATTTTATCCGCTTGATTTTGGAGAGATAAAATGATGAATTGTTTGGCAGTAGGGCTGGGTGGTTTTGCAGGAGCAGTATTGCGGTACCTGATTGGGCTGATTCCCACAGGAGAAACCATGATTTTTCCGGTAAAAACCTTTTGTATCAATGTGATTGGATGTATTGTGATCGGAGCAATCACAGTACTGGCGGCGAAATTGTCTGTTCCACCAAGGATGATTTTGTTTCTGAAGGTGGGAGTCTGCGGTGGATTTACCACATTCTCAACCTTTGCACTGGAATCTTCGGATTTGATCCGGGATGGACATATGGGAATAGCTCTATGTTATGTATTACTTAGCGTATTGGTAGGCGTGCTGGCGATTTTTGCAGTGGAATATCTTACTGTAAGATAAGCTGCTTCCATCGTAAAAAAACAATAAGTTAAGCGGGCGGGACGAATATTCACCCACTCTGGAGAAATTAATCAATGAAAAGAATATCGTTGGATGACCTTCTTCATACCAGACAGGATCTTGACTATCAGGAACAGTATGAATACATAATGAAATTGCTGGAAAAAGGTCAGATAAAACCTGTAAAGGCTTCTAAGAGCAATGGCAAGAAGCCGGCGCTTTATCGCGAATACTGGATGGTAGAAGAACAGAAGGATTACAGCAATTATATAGAAGAAATAAAATATACCTTTTCTACCATGATTTCCGTGGATTATTATCTGGCGCATCCGGATACATATGAGAAAGACCGAATCTGGGTACTTATGCTGAATGAATATCTGAAAAAACATGCAGATGCCTTACTGACAGCGGAATCTCTGAATGAAAGAAGCTTTGAAATATGGCACAGAGAGAAATTTCTGGACAGAGAGCAGGGAAAGAAGATTCTGAAACGCTGCGGACTCAATGTGGAGGCTCTGAATGTATACAGGACAACAGAGCCCCTTTCATATTATACACATACAAGAAATACGCCGCAGAATATCCTGATTCTGGAAAATAAAGATCCTTTTTTCAGTATGCGTAATTATCTTCTGAATGGACATACTGAAATTTTTGGTGCAGAAATCGGAACTCTGATTTATGGTGCAGGAAAAGGTATTATCCGTTCTTTTCAGGATTTTGATCTGTGTGCGGAACCCTATATGAAACATCCGGAGAATACGATTTATTATTTCGGGGATCTGGATTATGAGGGTATCGGTATATACGAAAATCTGGCAGAAAAATTTCGCAGCAGATGGAAAATCCTTCCTTTTGTGCCGGCATATCAGGCTATGCTTGGAAAAGCAGAACAGATAACTGAACTTCCGGAGACAAAGGAGCATCAGAACAGAAATATCAGTACACAATTTTTCTCCTGTTTTGATGAAATAATGGTCAAAAAAATGGAAGCTGTTCTGGATAAGGACAGATATATCCCTCAGGAAATTTTAAATACTGCAGATTTCTGATGCAGATTCTGACACAGGGAGGTGGCTTCTTTGTTGCTGAGAACGGAGTGAACAGTAACTGGTTTCTTTATATTATGGAGAATCTTATGATAAAAAATAATTGATTTTTAAGAGACAGTCTGTTAGAATATACCTGTGAAAAGGGAGTAGCTTGCCGGGTAGATTCGGTTCACTTCTTCGTCAGGACAGTTATTGAAACATATAACTCGGAAAGTGATGAAATTGCGAGACTTTTACTGTGAATGCAGTAGGAGTCTTTTTTTTATACCTACTGCAAAATAAATGTATTCCCGGAATCTTTTTATATTTGATTTTGTGAGTACGTAATAAAAGAAAGAGAGGTAGAAATGATGTTTTTACAGGTTATTATTTTGTTGGCAGGTTTTTTGTTTCTGGTGAAAGGTGCAGACTGGTTTGTGGAGGGTGCAGCCAGTATTGCGAAAAAGCTGGGAATTCCACAGTTGATCATTGGATTAACCATTGTAGCAATGGGAACCAGCATGCCGGAGGCAGCAGTCAGTATTACTGCTGCAATAAATAAGAATGCAGGTATTACCATTGGAAATGTAGTCGGAAGTAATATCCTGAATATTTTCATCATCCTGGGAATCACAGCAGTAATTACGAATGTAGCAATTCAAAAATCCACGCTTCTTTACGAAATTCCGTTTATGACAGTGATAACAATTATTTTGCTGATTTTTGGTATCACAGGTTCAGAGGTGACTTTTATTGAAGGTGTGATTTTCTGGATACTGTTTCTGATATATCTGGGATATCTGTTTGTGATGGCAAAGAAAGGGAACGATCAGGAAGAAGCAGAAGCAAAGGATAATCCGGTATGGAAATGTATGCTCCTGATGGTAATCGGTGGAATTCTGGTTGTAAAGGGCAGTGATTTTGCTGTCAGCGGAGCAACGGAGATTGCCCGTTATTTTGGCATGAGTGAGAGATTTATCGGGCTGACAATTGTTGCACTGGGAACATCTCTTCCGGAACTTGTCACATCAGTAACAGCAGCCAGAAGAGGAAATACAGGAATTGCCATTGGAAATATAGTCGGAAGCAATATTTTTAATATTTTGTTTGTTATCGGTACAACAGCACTCATTTGTACTGTGCCGTTTGAGAGTAAATTTATTATTGATACTGTAATTGCAGTTCTGTGCGGAGTAATACTCTGGATTGGTACATTCAGACATAAAGAATTAAGAAAACCCTGTGGTGTGGTTATGCTGTTGTGTTATGTCGCATATTTCCTGTATTTATGTCTGGTATAACGAATAATTGCTTTTCGCAACCTCCGCAGGGGACTCACTTGATTCGATTAAAATAAGAAATGGAATAAAGTATACTATGGATAATTATGAAAAACAGGTATATACAGGAAGAGAGTTGTTTTTAAAATATAATCAGGATAAGCTGATAGAGAAATATGGTTTGAAACATGATGAAGAATATCTGTATTTGAAATACATTGAAACAGAATATCGGATCAATCGCAGAAACGGTGCTATTGAATATGCCACAGGCGAAGAATGGACGGACTGCAGAGAATATACAGTTGTTATGACAATCTATGATTTTCTCTGCTGTTCCGGGCAGGAGATACTGCCTCCTCTTACCGGGCAGTGGCAGCCTGTGGGCAGGTTTGTAACTGCCGGGAGCAGTCCGTCAACAGATCCCTTTGTGGAAAAGTATGCAAGAGCATTTTCCGGCAAAGTGGAAGAGGTAAAGCAGGCCTGTATCTGTCTGGGAGGAAAGCAGACGAAACGTTTGGCTGGGGCAGATCTGACATTTGAAATGCCTGTTCTTCCGGAGTTCTCTGTGTTGTTTCAGTTCTGGGATGGGGATGAAGAATTCCCACCAAAGATCTTATTGTTGTGGGATAAAGTATCGTTATCATATCTTCATTTTGAGACGACCTATTATCTTCAGGGGGATCTTCTGAAGGCTATACTGCAGATAATCGGCTGAATACACTGTAGCCGATCCTTCGGAGGGGATATCTACAGATTTCTGATACAGGATTTGTGCAGTTACGCAAATAAACAATAGGGTAAAAACCATATTTAATCAAGGGAGGCAACTTTGCAATACGAATTTCTGAAAAATTTTCCAAAACGAATGAAAAATGTAGGCCTGTACGGTGTTCTTATCCAAAATAGTATTCAGAAGACATCCTGGAAACAGTTTGGCTTTCTGAAATTTGATGAACAGATGAATCTTATTTTTGCAGTAATGCTTTATATTATGGAGCAGTCTCTGAGGGAAGAGAACTGTACTATGGATGATATCGGAGCCTATATTGATACCATCAATACCAGGTATCTGGGTAAAGAAATCTCCTATGATGACTGCAGAAAATTAGGAGATTTTGTTGTCAATGTGATCTTATCAAATGAAGGCCGTGCCATGTATTTTGACGGCTATGATTTTGAAGAGAACGATTATCATGTCATGCATATCAGCTATGTGGCGAACCGGATCGTGTATCTGGATCAGGAGGTTCGCAGAACTTCTTATTATCTTACAGACGACGGATACAATCTGATACTTTCCACCCTTGAAATAGAAAATAATATGAAGCTTACCATCCATGAAATGATCTTCCAGATGCATCTGGAAAAACAGAGCTATGATAAGGCTGTGGATGAGATTAAGAATGTTTTTAACCTGATGCGCATCCAGCTTCAGAAGATTCAGGAAGCTATGGGAAAAATCCGCAGAAATGCCCTGAATTATTCAGTAAAGGATTACGAGGAAATCCTTCTGGAGAATCTGGATACGATCAGTGACACAAAAGAAAAATTCCAGAAATACAGGGAACTGGTGCGAAGCAGGGTAAAGAAGCTGGAAGAAGAGAACATCAATGTGCGCCGTCTGGGCGAAAAGGAAGAGGAGAACCTTGAGAATCTCCGTATTATTGAGAGCTATCTGAACAGAACCATTGATGAGCACCAGAAAATCCTGAGCAGTCATTTTGACCTGAAGGCACTTTATACCAGAGAACTGGAAGCATTGTCGCAGATGTCCCTGATCCGGAGATTTTCCATGCGCAATGATTTCTATGATAAAGTGCTGGAGAATCCGTCAGCACTGGGAAATCTGGACTATTTTTTAAGACCGCTGTTCAACCGGGAACCGGACAAGGTTTATAACCTGAACAAAGCCTTATTATATCAGAAACCGTCTGTCAGAAATGAGGATGAGGATACTGAGGAGATGCTGGATTTTGACGAAGATGCATATCTGAAAGAGCAGGAAGAGAAACGCAGACAGAAACTGAAACGCTATGAGAGCAGTCTGGGATTTCTGCTGGAGCAGGCATCTGAAAAAGGTGAAATTTCCCTTTCTGATATCTGGAAAAACATTCAGGAGAACGAGAAAAATGCAGAAGAAATGCAGCAGCAACTGATCCCAAATGTTGAAATTTTTAAAGAAATCATGGTGGAGCTGATACGGAATAAAGAGATCAATATGGAAGTACTGAAAAAGGAACGAAGTGAATTTATCCAGGATCAGACAGCAGATTTTCAGCTCAACGAAATGCTGCTCCAGCTTTCAGAAGAAAGATTTTCAGACAAAAAGATTGGTAAAATAGAGGTATACAGGATAGAAGACGGAAGCACAGTCACCTTTGACAATGTTTTCAGCGAAAATGGCGTGAAAAAAAGCATCCGCTGTTCCAATATCCTGATCCGAATCATGAGAAACGAGGAATAACAGATATGGCATACGAAGCAGAGGAAATTCGCACCAGCCAGGAGATTTTTTATTATCTTCTGGAGCATCATGAGCTGCGGGAAGAGGACGATCAGCTTTTATATAAAGCATATACAGAGGAAGAATCCATCCGGAATCTGGTGAAATCCCAGGGAGAGATTGCGGGAAGCAATGTGGAACGCTACGGAAATGTAATCTATCTGATTCCCAAAGAGGAGAATAATTTCCTTGGCTTTTCCAAGCAGCAGCTTAAAGGTACACTGTGCAAATCCGGGGCAACGGACAAGGATTATTATCTGTCACAGTTTGTGATTCTTACGCTACTGGTAGAATTCTTTGACGGACAGGGAAGCAGCAGTAAATCCAGAGAATATATGCGCGTGGGAGAGCTTATGAACTGTCTTTCCGCCCGTCTGAAGGAAGGGGCAGCAGAAGAGACTACCACTGAAGAGGAGGAAGATGGAAAGAATCCCAAAGATACTGCTGGGATTTCTTTCAAAATCCTTTATGAAACTTACGAGGCGCTGAAGTCTGATGACAGAGGTTCCAGGATGAAGACAACCAAGGAAGGCTTTATCTACAATATTCTGATGTTCCTTCAGAAACAGGGACTGATCGAGTATGTGGTGCAGGATGAGATGATAAAAACAACCAGAAAGCTGGATAATTTTATGGACTGGAATCTTCTGAACCAGAACAATTACCAGCGGGTTCTGAGAGTACTGGGGGTGGCAAAAGATGAGTAAGATTAATGCAGTGCGTCTGATCAACGTGAATTATAATAACAATGCATACCGTATCAGCGATGAAACTCTGCACTTTAATGGAAAAAGCACACTGATCTCTCTGCAGAACGGCGGTGGGAAATCTGTTCTTGTCCAGATGCTGACAGCGCCCTTTGTGCATCCAAAATACCGCAATACCAAAGACCGATTATTTGAAAGCTATTTTACTACCAATAAGCCATCCTTTATCTTGGTGGAATGGGCACTGGATCAGGGTGCAGGCTATGTTCTCACAGGTCTTATGGTCAGAAAATCCCAGGATATGGAAGAGGACAGAAAAGAGAATCTGGATATTATTGGAATTGTCAGTGAATATCAGAGCCCCTGTATTCAGGATATCCACCACCTTCCTGTAGTGGAAAAAGGCAAAAAAGAGATGATCCTGAAGAATTTTAACTCCTGCAGACAGCTTTTTGAAACCTACAAAAAAGACAGGGATATGAAGTTCTTTTATTATGATCTGACAAACTATGCTCAGTCCCGCCAGTACTTCAATAAGCTGATGGAATACCAGATCAATTATAAGGAATGGGAAACTATTATTAAGAAAATCAATCTGAAGGAATCCGGACTGTCAGATCTTTTTGCGGACTGCAAGGATGAAAAGGGGCTGACAGAAAAATGGTTTCTCGAGGCTATTGAGAGCAAACTGAATAAGGACAAAAACCGCATTAAAGAGTTCCAGTCTATTCTGGAAAAATATGCAGGACAGTATAAGGATAACCGTTCCAAAATTAAGCGAAGAGACACAATCCGTCAGTTTAAGGAAGAAGCAAATGGGATTCAGACTCAGGCAGAAGAGTATCAGAATGCGGAGACAGAGGAAGGAAAACAGCAGAATAAAATTGCCTGGTTTATCCATGATGTAAATGGACTCTTAAGCCAGACTGAGAAAGCTCATGATCATGCAAAAGAAGTGCTGGAAGGTCTGGATCAAAAGCTTTCCAGAGTAGAATACGAGGAGCTTTCCAGCCAGGTCTATGACTATGAGGAAGAGAAGAATCTTCATATCGGAAACCGTGATATGATCGATATGGAGCGTGAAAATCTTCAGGTGCAGGCAGAACAGACAGAGAAGAAACTTCATATCCTCCAATGTGCCAGACAGCAGGATTCTGTGTCAGAAGAAAAAGGGGAACTGGATCTTCTCAGGGAGAAAATCGCAGTTGCCAGACAGCAGGGAGCTGATCTGGAACCGGAGAGAAAAGCACTTGGCCTGACCTTGAAAAACATTTTTGAAGAACGTATTCAGGATAACAGACAACAGCAGGAAAACCTGTCTGAAAATATACAGAAAAAGGGAAAAGAAGCACAGGATGAGGCGAATAGAGTCGAAGAACTGGAAGAGAAGATCCGCGACTGCTTTGGAAAAAAAGGAAAACTGGAAAGCCGGATTGAATCCTATACCCGTCTGGAAAACCAGTATAATGCCAAGTATCAGGAAGAATTAGTACGAAATATTCTGGGAACCTATGAAGCCGGAACACTGGAAATCCGTCGCCAGATGTACGAACAGGAACTGGAAAAAACAGTAAGGGAACGTACAGAAAATCAGAAGAAATGGGAAGATGACAAAGAGTTGATCCGCCGTCAGGAGCGCAGTCTGGAGGATAAGAAAGAGGCTCTGATACATAAAAAAACAGAGACAGAGAACCAGGAACATACCTATCAGCTCTATCAGAATGAACTGGAAATAAGGAAGAATATCCTGAAATATCTGGACATGGAGGAACGCCATCTTCTGGATACTGACAGGATACTGGAGAATTCTGCACGAAAGCTGCGTGAGCTGGAGGAGCTGCGGCGAAATCTGGAAAAGGAAGAGGATTCCCTGGAAAAAGAATATTTAAGCCTTACCAGCGGAAAGGTTCTGGAGCTTCCTGAGGAACTGGAGAAAGAACTGGATGATTTGGGAATTCACACAGTTTATGGTATGGAATGGCTGAAAAAGAACGGATACTCCCAGAAGAAAAACCAGATGCTGGTCCGTAAGAATCCATTTCTGCCATATGCCCTGATCCTTACCCGACAGGAAATTGAGAAGCTGGGACGAAACGACAGAAACGTCTGCACATCCTTCCCTGTGCCTATTGTAGAGCGTGAGAAAATAGAAGAATTTCAGGAAAAGTACACAGACAAAATCGTAAATTTCCCTGGAATCAGCTTTTATATTCTGTTTAATGAAAACCTCCTGGATGAAGAAAAGCTTCAGGCAATGATCTGGGAGAAAAAGAAAGAATTGGAGAAACTAAATCAGGCTGTAGATCAGCGCAAAAAGGAATACGCAGAGTATTTTCAGCGTCAGGAAACACTGAAAAACCAGTCTGTAACAAAAGAAAAATGGGAAGAAATCCAGGAGCTTCTGAAAACTCTTGAGGAAGAGAAAAAATCTCTGGAAAAGGATATCCGGGATGCAACGCAGGAGCTTGACAGTCTGAAGACAGCACATGAAAAGCTGCAGAATCTGCTCATAAAATCTGCTGCGGAAATTGACCGTCAGAAACAGCGTCTGGAAGATTTTTCCCAGTTGGAAAAAGATTATGCTTTCTATGAAAATAATCGAAATGAGCTTGAAAAATGTAAAAAGGATGAAACTCGTTTCCGGGAAAACCAGAAGCTTGCAAAGGACAGACAGGAAAAGCTTCTGGAGGAGAAAATGACTCTGGAGCATAATCTGAATATGCTGGAGAGAGAAAAAGACAAACTGGATGAAAAATATACCAGATATGCGTCATATGAGGCAGGCAGCAGAGAGTCAGATGAGGTCAGGAAACAGCAGAGCCAGCAATTTGGATTTGCCAGCATGTCAACGGAGCAGATGGAAGCACGTTATGAAGCAATCACCTCTGTTCTTTCACAGGAACTGAAGAATCTGGAAGAGCAGGAGAGAAGGTCTGCCGCACGTTACCAGAGGGAAAAGGAAGATCTGGATTATCTTCAGAAAAAATATCACTTAAAGCCTGAACAGTGGTCCGGCGTGATCTATGACAGAAAAGAAGAGTCACATCAGGAGGGAGTATTGGAAGATTTCCGCAGAAAGATCCAGACAAAGGATATGCAGTGGAATGATGCAGACAAAAAGGCAGCAGTGGCTCAGAGTAAGATCAGCGAACTGACAAAAAGAATCCACTCTGTCTGCGGTATGGAGAAACCTCTGCCAAAGGATGAGATTCAGGGACAGGATTTTCAGGCAAGGAAAAATCAGCTTCTTTATGAGAAGGAAGAAGAGAAGAAGCAGGAGGAGTTTTTGAGCGGAAAGCTTCGCAGCTATGAAGAGAATCTGACTGCTTTATCAGAGTATAATGAACTGATTCCTGTGGCTGCAGAAGACCATGAGCCGGTTTCGGAGAATCTGTCTGCGGAAGAATTAAGAAATTGCAAGGGAATCCTGATCAGGGATTATAATCAGAAAATGCGGGATACCGGACAGAAGAAGGAAGAACTGGTGCGCACGCTGAATAAGATTGTCCGTATGGAAAGCTTTCAGGATGATTTTTACAGGAAACCGCTGGAACAGATGCTGGAGCTTTCCGATGATGCAGTGCGTGTTCTGACTCAGTTAAAAACTACAGTGCAGTCCTATGACAGCCTTATGGAGAAGCTGGAGGTTGATATTTCTGTAGTAGAGAGGGAGAAGGAACGTATCACAGAACTTCTGGAGGATTATGTCCGGGAAATCCACAGTAACCTTGGAAAAATCGACCATAATTCAACCATCACCATAAGGAAAAGAAATATCAAAATGTTAAAGATCCAGCTTCCGGACTGGGAAGAAAATGCAGGGCTTTACCGTCTGCGTCTGGAAGACTTTATTGATAAGATCACTATGGAAGGCGTGGAACTTTTCGAGAAAAATGAGAACGCACAGGAGTTTTTCGGCTCCGGTATTACTACCAGAAATCTCTATGATCAGGTGGTAGGAATCGGAAATGTACAGATCCATCTTTATAAGATCGAAGCCCAGAGGGAATATCCGATTACATGGAAAGAGGTTTCCAGAAACTCAGGCGGAGAAGGATTTCTGTCTGCATTTGTAATCCTGTCCAGCCTTCTGTATTATATGAGACGGGATGATACGGACATTTTTGCAGATAAAAATGAGGGAAAGGTTCTGATCATGGACAACCCGTTCGCACAGACCAATGCCTCCCATCTGCTGATCCCGCTGATGGATATGGCAAAAAAGAGCAACACACAGCTTATCTGCCTTACCGGTCTGGGCGGAGAGTCCATCTATAATCGTTTTGACAATATATATGTGCTGAATCTGATCGCTGCAAGTCTGAGAGGCGGTACCCAGTACCTGAAAGCCGAACACAAAAGAGGGAAAGAACCGGATGAACTTGTCACTGCGAGAATTGAAGTGGGGGATCAGATGGAGCTGTTGTTTTAACTAAATCAGGTAAGTCCCTTGCAGAGACTGCGAAAAGCAAACTGCAGGGGATTCTTTTTTATTTTTTGTAACGTTTCTTCTGTCTGTGACTTAATTATATAGAAAGACATCAGATAAAATAATGATACAGCAGACAGGAGGATCATCATGAAACGATATTTTGGAATATTCAATGCAGATGAAATAAAATCAGGATCATGTTCAGACATTCAATGGAAGAAGACCGGGCTATTAAAAATCCCGAAAGATGCAGTAGGATAATAAAAAATACAAGGAGCAGGAATGGAGAAATCAGAAATCGAAACAATCTACCGGAAGTATTTCCATGATGTCTTTCTCTATATCCGGGCACTTTCCGAAAATGAAAGTCTGGCAGAGGAAATCACCCAGGAAACATTCCTGAAGGCAATGAATAATATTGAGAAATTTGACGGCCGGAAGGATATCCGCGCATGGCTATTTGTAATTGCGAAGAATACATATTTCCGCTATTGCAGACGAAATAAAATCTATGTAGGCGAAGAATTTTCAGAAATAATGCAGGATCCCATGCAGGATACATCACCGGCAGTACTGGATCAGATTGTGCAGGATGAGACAGTTCGGAATCTCAAACGCTATGCAGAACTGATACCGGAACCTTACAGGGAAGTATTTCACCTGCGGATATATGGTGAGCTCTCCTTTGAGCAGATCGGAAAATGCTATCAGAAAAGTGCAGGATGGGCAAGAGTGACTTACCATCGTGCACGCCAGATGATAAGAGCACAGATAAGTCAGGAGGAAAAGTAACATGGAAAAAATAAACTGCAACGTGATCCAGGATATTCTGCCATTATACATTGATGATGTGGTAAGTGATGACACAAAAGAACTTGTAGAAGAACATCTGCAAAACTGCGAAATCTGCCAGCGGGTATACCATGAGACAAAGACAGACCTTGAAAATGATATGAAGGTTTCAGTGCAGACAAAAGAAAGCAGCAATGAAGCAAATGATCTGAAGAATTTCAGGAAATTTTTAAAGAAAAGAAAGATAAAAACAATTCTGCTTTCCATAGCAGCAACCATAGTTTGCTTTGTGGCAGTGTTCATGTTCATGAATAAACATGTCACATATATCAGCTACAAAGATGCAGGGATAACTATTATTGAGGATAATAAAGATGAAGTAACATATAGAACAAATATAAAAGGAAATTATCGCTGGAGAACATCCTTAGACAGGGAAACAGGCGTAATGACTATCCATTTTGAACAGAGCCTGTGGGAAAAATATGTAAGCTGTATTTTTTATCCATATGATCATATTCATGATATTTTGAAGAAAGATGA
Source organism: Blautia sp. ZXY-1-C6 (assembly GCF_056339875.1). Taxonomy (NCBI): domain Bacteria; kingdom Bacillati; phylum Bacillota; class Clostridia; order Lachnospirales; family Lachnospiraceae; genus Blautia; species Blautia sp. ZXY-1-C6. Next base: position 7,229 of record NZ_JBWJVQ010000221.1, on the reverse strand, counting down.
GATAAAAGAAGTATATGTAGATAAGGATGGAACTACAACAACAATCTGGGAAGCTCCGGAGGAAGAACAGAAGGCTTATTTATCTGAAGAACATACAGAGCCGTTAGGATAAAATATTAGAGTATTTTTCAAACACGCTCTAAAATATGAAAGTGAATTTTAAAGCAGTCCTATAGGTTATAAGGATTTACAAAGGGGTTGTCATGGAAGGCAGCCTCTTTTTGTAATTGCTGATGGACATTCTCTTCCCATATGTTACAATAGAACAAGAATATGGAAAGAAAGACAGGAAACCTAACTATGAAAAAACAACTAAATTATGCAGATATCATAAAGGAAGCGCTGATCCTGACAGGTGCGGTAGCGATCATTGCGGCAGCAGTTTATTTCTTCCTGGTGCCGAGCCATACCTCTGTAAGCAGTATCTCCGGTCTTGGTATCGTGTTATCAAACTTTGTACCTTTATCATTGTCTGCAATCACCATGATTTTGAATGTGGTACTTCTGATTATTGGCTTCATCACCTGCGGACGCGAATTTGGCGTAAAAACGGTTTACACCAGCATCGTTTTGCCTTTATTTCTCGGATTATTTGAGAAAGTATTTCCGGATTTTGGCTCTATGACCAACAGTCAGGAGCTGGATGTGCTGTGCTATGTCTTGGTAGTCAGCGTAGGACTGAGCATTCTTTTTAACAGAAATGCATCCTCTGGCGGACTGGATATTGTGGCAAAGATCATGAACAAATATCTCCACATGGAACTGGGAAAAGCAATGTCTCTTTCCGGTATGTGTGTGGCTCTTTCCGCAGCGCTTGTATATGATAAGAAAACAGTGGTGCTGAGTATTCTGGGAACATACTTTAATGGAATAGTTCTGGATCACTTTATCTTTGACCATAATATTAAACGTCGTGTCTGTGTCATCACTCAGAAAGAGGAAGAACTGCGTAAATTCATTATCGAAGATCTGCACAGCGGAGCGACGATCTATGAAGCAACAGGTGCCTATAATATGAAGAAACGCAATGAGATCATCACGATCGTAGACAAAACAGAATATCAGAAGCTGATGGCTTACATCAATCATGAAGATCCAAAGGCTTTTGTGACGGTTTACAATGTATCGGATATGCGCTATCAGCCAAAACTGTGAGAAATATTATGGCAGGAAAGCTGTGGGTATGATAGAATAGCAGGGTGATTATATAACCATAAAGAGATTATGGTAGAAAGAGGATGAAAGATGAGAAAAGGAAAAGGAATTGCCCTGCTTCCAATTGGTGTATTTCTTGTATTATATCTTGGACTGGGCATTTTGTTTGAGTATGTGATGGAAATCCCCATGGGATTTTATAATGTGCCGATCGTAGTAGCATTTCTTGCTGCAATCCTGGTTGCCTGTCTGCAGAACAGAGCACTGGATTTTGATAAGAAACTGGAGATTATGGCACAGGGAGTTGGGGACAAAAATATCATCACTATGCTTTTAATCTTCCTTGCAGCAGGTTCCTTTGTTGGGGTTGTGGGAAGAAGCAGTGCTGAGAGTGTTGCATATTGTATGCTGAGTTTGATACCTGCCAGATTTTCAGTGTCTGTGCTGTTTATAGTCGCCTGTTTTGTGTCTGTGGCTATGGGAACCTCTGTGGGAACCATTACCCTTCTGACACCCATCGCAGCAGCAGTTTCCACAGCATCAGGATTTGATCTGGCATTTTGTGTGGCTTCTGTTATGGGAGGAGCCATGTTTGGGGACAATCTTTCTTTTATTTCAGATACGACGATTGCTGCATGTAATGGTCAGGGATGTGAGATGAAAGACAAATTCAGGGAAAACTTCTGGATCGCTCTTCCGGCAGCTTTTGCCACGCTGATTTTAATCCTGATCCTGTCATTTCAGACAGAAATCCAGGGTCGTGTGATCCAGCCCTATCATCTGACTCAGGTAATACCGTATGTGCTGGTATTGATCGGAGGAATTGTTGGGATCAATGTGTTTGTGGTATTGCTGACAGGAATCGTATCCGGAGCATTTATTATGCTGATCGGAGGACATACCACACCTGTAGAGATCCTGAAAAATATGGGATCCGGTGTATCCGGAATGTTTGAGACTTGTATGGTGGCAATCCTGGTAGCTGCCATGTGTGCGCTGATACGTGAGTATGGTGGATTCGATGCACTTCTTGGCTGGATCCATAAAATTTTCCGCGGAAAGAAAGGCGGACAGCTTGGAATGGGACTTCTGGTAGGAACTATGGATATTGCCACTGCCAATAATACAGTGGCGATCGTAATGGCAAACCCTATCGCAAAGGAAATGGCAGAAGAGTATGGGATTACACCGAGAAAGACAGCTTCCATACTGGATACTTTTTCCTGTGTTTTTCAGGGAGTGATTCCATATGGTGCACAGATGCTGGTTGCGATCTCAGCAGTGAATGAACTGGGTGGTGAGATTTCTGCATTTCAGATCATGCCGAAATTATTTTATCCCATGTTATTGCTGCTCAGCTCTCTGATCACAATTATGAGAGGCTCAGACCGTATAGGAGCTTAAAAGATTCCCCCTGCCGGAAGCTATACTTTTTTCGATTTTTTTCAAAAAATACTTGACCTTCCTCCTTGTGGAAGCAGTATAAAGGAAGCACAGACAGGGCAGTAGAGCAGCGGATCAGCTATATCTGCTGTCAGGAAAGCAAGAGGTAGCAGTATGAAGATCAAACAGGTGGAAGAGCTGGTAGGCATCACCAGAAAGAATATCCGTTTTTATGAAGAGCAGGGTCTCCTGAATGTGGAGCGTGCAGAGAACGGATACCGGGAATATCATACGGCAGATATTGCCAGACTTCAGGAAATCAAATTATTCCGGAAGATGGATATTTCAATAGAAGAGATGAGAGCTCTTTTTGAAAAAAGGAAAAGCCTGCAGTTTTGTCTGGAACAGCACCTGGGAGAACTGGAACGCCGCAGGGAGGGACTTGTGAAAATGCAGGAAATGTGTGAGCGCCTGATCGCAGAGCATCAGTCTCTGGATACCTTGAATGCCGAGAACTGTCTGGAAGAAATCGAGCAGATGGAGAAAGAGGGTGCAAGGTTTATGGATATAAAGAAAACAGATATCCGTAAGAAAAGAAGGACAGGAGCGATCATTGGAGCAGTAGTTATGATCTTGCTTATGGGATTTACCATAGGGCTTATGCTGTGGGCAAATACACAAGATCCCATACCGACCGGACTGCTGATATTCCTGATCGCCATACCGGTTGTGATCATCGGAGGAATCCTGGCAGCACTTGCAGGACGCATGAAAGAGATTGAAGGAGGAGAAGAGGATGAAGCTTCTAAGTATTGAATACATTCCGGGTGTAGAGTTTGAGGCACTGGGAATTGTAAAGGGAACAGTTGTACAGACAAAAAATGTAGGAAAAGATTTTATGGCAGGGATGAAGACCCTGGTAGGCGGAGAGATCACAGGCTATACGGAAATGCTCAATGAGGCAAGACAGATTGCCACCAAGCGTATGGTGGATGAAGCCAAAGAGATGAATGCGGATGCTGTGATCGGTGTGAAATATGGTTCCTCCCAGGTAATGTCAGGGGCAGCAGAAGTGATTGCGTATGGTACCGCTGTTAAATACAAATAATGTTCATATTTCCTGTATCGCGAAGCGTGTTGCTGGGAACGGAGTGAGCAGTAACATAAGTCCGGCGCAGGTGGCTGAGAGAATCCACTTGCGCTATTTTGTTTTACAAGGTATATTTATTTTAGAAATATTTGTCTGTGTCTACAGCAGAGATGACGATTTATATGTAAAAAACAAAAAGGGATAAAACATGCTGTTACGGAAGAATTTAGAAATGTACGGGATAAGGCCAAAGGAGTCCAGTATATAGAAGAACAGCAATAGTATAATATTACGCAGTCTGGAAGGAGTTTCACGAATGAAGATAGAAGGAAATCAGAAAGAGCTAGATGCAATGGCAGAATTCCACAAGGGAAATAGAACAGAAGGTCTGAGGCTTCAGGAAGAATTTGCAGCGGAATTTCGTGAAGAATATAAGGATAAAGACCATTGTTCCTGTCAGAAAGCCTGCCGTTATCATGGAAATTGCAAAGAATGTGTGGCAATTCACAGAGCTCACCAGGAACATGTCCCTAATTGCATGCGTCCGCTGATTAATAAGAAATTGAAACTGCTGTCGGAACTGACAGAGCATACACTTGCAAATGAAATAGAAGCGCCACATGAGATTCTGAGAAAAAAATAAAAAATGACTTTTAGAGATAAACCAGTAAAGGGTTATCTCTTTTTTTATTTTGATCAAAAGGGAAAACTTTTGTCTAAATTGCTATAAATATCAAAATGAAAATAGAAACTTAAAAATGAGCAATATATACAAAAATGCAATAAAAAAATTATATATAAATCACAATATGCACATAAAACTGTCCTTTTTTGACAGTGAAAAAGGATAAAAATGACAGAACAGATTTAAGATTTCAGGATAGAATGAGATTGTAAAAAAGAACTGAGAACTGAAATCTCATAAAACGTATAAAAACTATCAGGAGGAGATAAGAGTATGAAAACACAGTGCCATAATCCGTATCTTCCGCTTTATGAGCACATCCCGGATGGCGAACCACATGTATTTGAAGACAGATTATATGTGTTTGGAAGTCATGATCTTGAGAATGGAAATGAATTCTGTGAACTTGATTATGTGGCATGGTCAGCACCAACTGATGATTTATCAGACTGGCGATATGAGGGTGTGATCTATCGCAAAGATCAGGATCCGTATAATACAGATTTTCTTCCTATGTATGCTCCGGATGTGGTAAGAGGACGAGACGGAAGATATTATCTGTACTATTGTGTGAAATTTCAGGATGCCATTCATGTGGCAGTGAGTGATGATCCGGCGGGAAAATATGAGTTTTACGGAAGAGTCCATTATAAGGATGGAAGAGTGATGTCCGATAACCAGACGTATGATCCATCTGTCATCTGCTCAGGAGAGGGAAATTTCCTATACTTTGGATTTGCACCATGCATGATCAATATTCCAAGGTATAAAGATCAGGATCTGCAAGGTGGCAGTGTTCTTCAATTAGAAGATGACATGCTGACTGTAAAAGAGGGACCAGTGGTAATTCTTCCAAGTCTGAAATATGGAAAAGGAACATCTTTTGAAGGAAACGAATACTTCGAGGGACCTTCCATTCGTAAGATAAATGGAAAATACTATCTGATTTATTCATCTGTCAATACGCATCAGCTTTGCTATGCAGTCAGCGATAAACCAATGGAAGGATTCACTTTTGGTGGAGTGATCATAAGCAATGGTGATGTGGGATACTGTGGACGAAAAGAAGAAGAAAAACTGATGTCAGTAGGTAATAATCATGGCGGTCTCGTAGAAGTCAATGGACAGTGGTACATTTTTTATCACAGACATACTTATTTAAATCAATATAATCGCCAGGGTTGCGCAGAGCGTATTTTCTTTGATAAAAATGGAAAAATTCCTCAGGTTACGATTACGACCAGCGGAATGAATCCTGAACCTTTATCGGGAAATGCATCTTATCCGGCAGTCTATTGCTGTAATCTGACAAATGGACATATGGGGGCGTTATCTTCATTGGGAAGAACCAATAAAGAAATTGATTTTCCATATATGACCTGCGAAGCCGGAGAGCGTTTTATCACAAATATAAAAGACAGAAACAGGATCGGATATAAATACATCAATCTGAAAGAAACAAAGAAAATTGAAGTGATATATCAGACGGATACAGATGGAGAACTGGAGATATATACGGAACTTGGAAAAGAATCGAAAGGTATCATAAAACTGGCTCCATCTACATGGTGGAAGGCAGCAGAAACAAATGTTTCATTTGAACATGACAGGGTTTTATATTTGGTATACAGAGGACAAGGTTCACTTTCTCTTATAACATTGAATCTTAAGAATTAATAAAATCTGTGAATGGATGAAATGTAGAAAAAATAGAGAACAATAAAAAAACAAAATCAGACAAGGAGGAAGAAAATGAAAAACAAACGACCTACATGGAAAGAAATCATCGCATTTGCTGTAGGAGATGGCGGATGCAACCTGGTATGGACAACGATTGGTTCTTACCTGACACTGTATTATACAGACAGTGTAGGACTTGCAGCAGCGACAATCGGAACAATGATGCTTCTTACCCGACTGCTGGACGGAATTTCAGACCTTATTATGGGAAGTATTATTGACCGCACACACACAAGATGGGGAAAAGCAAGACCGTGGATCTTATGGACAGCATTTCCTATGGGCATTGGACTTGTGCTCATGTTCAGCATACCGAAAGGGCTGAGTGATGGAGGTAAATTAACGTATGCAGTTATTACATACATATTGATGGCAGTAGTTGTTTACACAGCATGTAATCTGGCATATAATACGTTACTTTCACTTGAGGCACCAAATCCCAAAGATCGTGTAACCATGAGTTCCATTCGTTTCTTTGTAACGATGTCAGTGGTACTTTTCATTAATTATAACTGCAACAATTTCGTTGCAAAATTTGGCTGGACAGGAATGGCTGTTATCTTTGGAGCCATCGCAATTATTTTGCTTTTGATTACATTTGCAGGTACACAGGAGCGTACAAATCTGGAGAAAAATACCGCTTCAGAAGCAAAAGAAAAAGTAAGTGTCGGGGAATCCTTCAAGTTACTTTTTAAGAATAAATATTTCTGGCTTCTAACGGTTGTATTTGTTGTAAATTATACAATTCTTGGCGTAAATAACGGACTTCGTATTTATTATGCGAGAGACGTACTTGGAAATGCCGGACTTATGGGAACTCTTACTTTATGCTTTATTCTCCCAAAACTGATCGGAAACCTGGTTTATCCATATATCAACAGAATGCTTGGAAAATGGAAAAGCATGATGGTTGGATACTGCATTGAACTTGCAGGTGTACTGATTATGGCATTCACCGAGACATCATTTACAACAGCAGTAGTAGGCCTGGTGTGCCTTGGAATCGGTGGTATTCCTCATAACGCAGGATTGTTTGCGATGGTAGCAGATGTTATTGACTACGGTGAGTGGAAAACAGGTGTACGTCTGGATGGAATGACAAACTCAGTTACGTCCTTCGGTATGAAAGTAGGTGCAGGTATTGGTTCCGCAATCGTAGGATGGGGACTTGCATGG